>JALYUH010000025.1 GCA_030853985.1 Bacteroidota bacterium
GCGTGCCGAACATCACGCCGATTTTTTCGCGGAGCTGGTTGATGAAGATGCAGCAGCAACCCGTTTTGTTGATGGTGCCGGTGAGCTTGCGCAGGGCCTGGCTCATGAGGCGGGCGTGCAGGCCCACCTTCGAGTCGCCCATGTCGCCTTCGAGCTCGGCCTTGGGAACCAGGGCGGCCACGGAGTCAATCACGATGATGTCGATGGCACCCGAGGAAATCAACTGGTCGGCGATTTCGAGGGCTTGCTCGCCGTTGTCGGGCTGGGCGATGAGCAGGTTGGTGGTGTCAATACCCAGCTTCTCGGCGTAGGATTTGTCGAAGGCGTGCTCGGCGTCGATGAACGCGGCCATGCCGCCTTTCTTCTGCGCCTCGGCAATCATGTGCATCGTGAGCGTGGTTTTACCCGACGATTCCGGGCCGTAGATTTCAATGACCCGGCCGCGGGGCACGCCGCCAATGCCGAGGGCAATGTCGAGCGAAAGCGAACCGGTGCTGATGCTTGGAATGTCGGCCACCACGTTGTCGGAGAGCTTCATGACGGTGCCTTTGCCGTAGGCTTTGTCCAGCTTATCCAGCGTGAGCTGGAGCGCTTTCATCTTGCCAGCGGCGGTGTTGAGGTCGCCGGTTTCTACTTTTTCAGCTTTCTCGGCCTTGGGAGCCGCTTTGGTAGCTAGTGCCATGTGGTGATGTTTGGGAAAAACGGGTTAGGTTTGGTAAAGTTAACGGTTTTGGCCGGGTCGCAATCGAATAAATATATTCTTTAGTTGAAGCCCTTTGGAGGCCCTTTTGCGACGGCTTTTTCTAACACAGAGGTCAGTGGTTTGGTGCCTTAGAAAGGCGAAATATATGCGGATTTATCTAAAAATATTAGTTGGGCTTGTAGCTCTGCTAATCAGCGTAGTAGAAGCACGGGCGCAGGTCGATAATCGGGCGTTTACGAGCCCTACGCCGGGTAAGAAAGAAGACACGCTTCTAATCGGGAAAATCGCCGATATGCCCCAGCGATTCAACGACAGTATCGCGGAAATAAATGAGGTCCGGCGAACTGTCCTCAACCCCATAGCGGCAGAAGCGGGCGAATTGCGCCTTTCGCTCAACGCCTTCGTGTTCTTCAAAGACAATGAGTATTTCAACAAAATTGTGGACGGCTACACGCTGTATGGCACGCAGCTGAACCCGCAGCTCGTGTATTACCCGACCAAGGACCTGCGCCTCGAAGGCGGCGTGTTTCTGTGGAAGGACTTCGGCAACCCGATACTGAAGGCGGTGCGGCCCACGTTTCGGGCCACCTGGACGACGGGCAAGCAGCAAATTATTCTGGGCAACATCCGGCCCAATCTGGCGCATAACTACATCGAGCCGATGTTCAATTTTGAGCGGGTAATGCTAAACCCGCTGGAAGAGGGCATTCAGACGATTTACCGCGGCAAGCGGCTGTTTCTGGACCAGTGGGTGGACTGGCAGCGCCAGCAGTACCGCTACAGCAACTACCAGGAGGAAGTGGCCGGCGGCCTGAGCACGAGCTACCGCATCAGCCCCGACGACAGCCGCTGGACCGTGGCCCTGCCGTTCCAGTTCACGGCCATCCACCACGGCGGGCAGATTGATACGCTCGACAAGCCCCTGCAAACGGCCTTCAACGAAGCCTTCGGGCTGGAGGCGCGGTATCGGCTGGACGGGCCGAACGTGCAGGCCGTGCGCTTCAATGGCTACGTGCTGGGCTTTCAGGACTACTCCTTCACGGCGGGGCAGTTCCCATACAAATATGGCCGGGGCCTGTACCTGAACGGCACGCTCGAAACCCGCTTCGCCGATGTGATGGTGAGCTACTGGCAAGGCTCGCGCTTCGTGTCGCCGCTGGGGGGCGACTTGTACCAGAGCGCCTCGCGCACGGTATCCAACCCGGAGTTTCGGGACCCACAGCGCAAGATTATACTGGTGCGGCTGTTGCGCGACTTTCGCATTTCCGATGCGGCCTCCCTCACGGCGCGGGCCGAGCCGCTGTTCGATTTGAATGCCGGGCTGCTCGATTACTCATTCGGCATGTACTTCAATTTCCGGCAGGACTGGCTGCTGGGCAACATCGGCAAGCGCGCGCGAGTAGGGCAGTAGGGACCCCTACCGGCCTCCGGGAACTCCAACCTGCCCAGCAGGGACCCCTGCTGTGCTCCGGGAACTTCAACTGAGGCAGAAACAAGTGTTTTCGGGTCGGTGGAAATCCAAATAGGCCAAAAACAGTTGTTTTCGGGCCGGTGGAGTTTCCGGGAGGCCAGAAACAAGTGTTTTCGGGCCGGTGGAAATTCAAGTAGGCCAAAAACGGTTGTTTCTGGTAGAATTAGAGCAGGGCAAAGCGCCGGTTACAACTTCACCAGCCAAAAGCGGCAGATGTTGCCGAGCGCATCGGTGTTGCGGAACCAGACCGGGCGGCGGGGCGGCGGCTCGGGTACGAAACCCACCGCCCGGGCCACGGCCTGGCCGCGCACGTTATCCAAATAGCAGCGCACCAGCAGCCGCTGGCTGCCCACGGCCCCAAAGCCAAAGTCGATGATGGCCGCCAGCGCCTCACGGGCGAAGCCTTGGCCCTCGGCGGCGGCGGCGAGGTAGTAGCCAATTTCGGCCTGGCCCTTCTGCTGGGGCATCAGGCAGATATCGCCCACGTACGCGGCCGTGGCGCGATGCCAGATGCCGAACACGTAGAAGCGACCGCTGTGCCAGTCGTCGGCGAAGGTGCGCAGGGCGGTATGGGCATCGGTGGCGGTGCGCACGGCCTGCAGGCGGTCGGGGAAAGAGGGCTGGAAACGGGGGCGGTCGGCGTGCAGCAGCGCGAAGAAAGCGTCGGCATCGGCCGGCTCGTAGGGGCGCAGGCAGAGGCGTTCGGTGTAGAGCGGGGAGCGGGGCAGCATAGCAGCATAGCAGCGTATTACGAGGAAAGGGCCGCCTCCGTGTCCGGAAGCGGCCCTTTCACAAGAAATAAACGGGTTATTTGTTCGCGCCCACGTATTGGCTGGGGCTGCCCAGGGCCTGCTGGGTGCGCATCACGTTCACCTGCCGGGCGGCTTCGTTGAAGAACTCGAGGCGGCGGATGAGCATTTCCTTCACCAGCACGCGGCCTTCGGGCGTGCCCATCAGGGCGCGCTTGTCGGCCAGCACGCGCTGCAGGGCGGCCAGCGTCTGGCCCTCGTGCTTCATAAACTGCTGCTGGAACTCGGCCAGCCGGGCCACGCCGCTGGCCGTGAGCCGGAACTGCTCGCCCGCGCCCTGGTTCAGCACCTCGCACAGCACGTACACCTCAAGGGGCAGGCTGGTTTCGAGGGCCGTGGTACGCAGGTCAAGGCCGGCGGCCAGCGCGTCGAGGATGATGCGCACGTTGCGCTCAAATTGCTGATAGTAGGCTTGGGCTTCCATGGTTCATTTAACAATTATCATTTAATATTTAACAGAAGTTCTAACTGTACATCATCTTTCATTGGCCATTAACTCAGCTGTTAAATGTTAGATGATAATTGTTAAATGAATTACAATAACTCTTTCACAATCTGCTCCACGCCGATGCCTTCGGCTTCGGCTTTGAAGTTGCGCACGAGGCGGTGGCGCAATATCGGCACGGCCACGGCGCGCACGTCTTCGATGTCGGGCGAGTACTTGCCGTTGAGCAGCGCGTTGCACTTGGCGCCCACAATGAGGTGCTGCGAGGCGCGGGGGCCGGCACCCCACTCCAGCAGCTGGTTGGTGCGGGCATGGGCGCGCTCGGTGTTGGGTCGGGTTTTGTGCACGAGGCCCACGGCGTATTCCACCACGTTGTCGGCCACCGGCACGCGCCGCACCAGCTCCTGAAACGCCTGAATATCGGCCGCGTGGAGCACCTTGCTCACCGTGTTCTTGAGGTTGGACGTGGTTTGCTTCACGATGTTCAACTCCTCGGCATAGGTGGGATAGCCTAGCTCAATGTTGAACATGAAGCGGTCGAGCTGCGCCTCAGGCAGGGGGTAGGTGCCTTCCTGCTCGATGGGGTTTTGGGTGGCCAGCACGAAGAACGGGCGCGCCAGCGGGTAGCGCTGGCCGGCCACCGTCACGGCGTATTCCTGCATCGACTCCAGCAGGGCGGCCTGGGTTTTGGGCGGCGTCCGGTTGATTTCGTCGGCCAGAATGATGTTGGCGAAGATGGGGCCTTTCACGAAGTGAAAATCCCGCTGCTGGTTCATCGTTTCCGAGCCCACAATGTCGCTGGGCATCAAATCGGGGGTGAACTGGATGCGGTTGAACGACAAATCCAGCGAGTCGGCAATGGTCTGCACCAGCAGGGTTTTGGCCAGGCCGGGCACGCCCACCAGCAGGCTGTGGCCCTGCGAAAATACCGCTGTCAGCACCAGCCGCACCACCTCATCCTGCCCCACGATGACCTTACCGATTTCCTGCCGCAGCTGCTGGAAGGAGGCGGCCAGCGCGTCGGCCGCTTCTTTGTCGTTTTGGAATTGAGCCATTCGGGAGTTTAGGAGGAAGGATAAAAGCACGTCAGGCCGCGCGTAGTCGGGGCATCCCGCGTGTGGTAGCAAATCAATTGGTGAAAAGGATTACTGCTGCACGCGAGATGCCCCGGCTACGCGCGGCCTGACGTGCTTTCAGCGCCTACGGCTTACTTTTCCGCCACATCCAGCACTTTGCACTGGGCGTATTCTGGCGCTACTTCGAGGTACACCGTGCCGCGGTTTTTGGCAAACCACTCATCCAGGGCTTTGTTTTTCTTCTCGTTGAGGGCGGCGGAAGCAATTTTCTGGTAGTCGTCCTGCAGGTTGGCCTGGTGCGGGGCAGTGTTCGATTTCAGCCATAGAATGCGCATGGCGTCCTTGCCTTCGTCGGTGCGGTAGGCCATGGGCGGGGTAATGTGGCCCACCTTCATGGTATCAATGGTGAAGAAGATGGCGGGGTCGAGCTTGTCGAGCGGCACGCGCGTGC
>JALYUH010000033.1 GCA_030853985.1 Bacteroidota bacterium
GAAATGTCGGCATCCACCAGCCCGACTTTGGCTCCCGTGGCGGCCAGCGCTACGGCCAGGTTGGCCGTTACGGTGCTTTTGCCCACGCCGCCCTTGCCCGAGGCAATGGCAATGATGTTCTTCACGCCGGGCAGCAAATCGCCCCGGTTGTTACGCAACGTGGTTACGCGCGACGTCATGGTAATCACCACGTTGGCCTCCTTGTTCACCATCGTGTGGATGGCGCGCTCGCAGGCATCGTGAATGAGCTGCTTGAGCGGGCAGGCGGGCGTGGTGAGCACCACGGTGAAGGCGACGGTGAGACCGGTTATCTCGATGTTCTCAATCATGTTGAGCGTCACGAGGTCCTGCCCGAGGTCGGGCTCTTCCACGTAGCTCAGGGCTTTGAGAACGGCTTCTTGAGTAATTGTCATGGGCGAAGTAGGGCACCGAAAACCGGCACGCTACAAAGATAACCCCGGAAGCGGCGGCCGGGTTAGGGCCACCCCCGGAAAATACCGGGCGAGCCGTGCCAGAAATTGCCAATAATTTGCCATATTTACAGACCAAGGTCTGCGCTTTCCCGCTCTCAACCATCTCTTTCTGCAAGTATTTCCATGCCTTACTTTCACCTTACCAACTGCAGCGCGCCCGACGGCGCAACTCCCGAAACCGACGAAACCGAAACCGTACTGGTACTAGCCTGGGCCGTACCCACCGCCGCCAAAGTGCCCGCACCGGGCCAAAGCGGTTCCATGACCGTGGTAACGCTGCGGCCCACGGCCATGAGCAGTACCGTGCCGGCCAAAGTCATCACCGAGTTGCGCGCCAACAACACCGTGCTGCCCACCAACTGGTGTACCACGGCTACCCTCACGGCCGGGCCGGCAATTTTACTGGCCCGCTAAGTGGTTTTTGGAAGCTACAGCTAAAATTACAGCTGTAGGGCCAGCGCCAGGCCGCCGCCCTGGCCCGCCGAATAGGTGGGCACCACCAATAGCCTGGTGCTGAACTTATGTGGTAGCAGCCGCACCAGCGCGGGGTACACGTGCCACACGGTTTCGGCCGACAGGAAGCCGATGCCGGCCCCGGCCAGCACATCGGTGGCCCAGTGCTTGTTGCCTAGCACGCGCAGGGTGCCGGTGGCGGCGGCCACGGCGTAGCCCGCCACGCTCACCAGCGGGTACCGGCGGCCGTACTGCTCGTGCAGCAGCGTGGCCGTGAGAAAAGCCTGCGAGGCGTGCGACGACGGAAAGGAAGTCAGGTCGTGCGGGTCGTAGGGGCGGGGTTCGGCGCTCACGCGCTTGAGGTTGCTCACCACGCCCTGGTCCAGCTCGTGGGCCAGCAGGTAAATCAGGGTGAAGCTTACGGCGGGGCGGGTGCCGGAGTGGCCGGTCGCCAGCAGGCCGTAGGCAATGGCCAGGGGCACGTGCCGGGTATAGTCGTCGATGCCGTGGGCATCGAAGCCGCCAAATTCCTCCTGGGTTTCGGCCTGCATCGCCAGCTTGGCCTCATACAGCGTCTGGCTCAAGCGGGGACTCTGGGCCAGCACGCCCACGCCCAGTAGCGCCGACGGCACGGCAATGCGCAAAGCCACCGCGCGCCGGTGGTGCCGGGCAACTGCCGCCGAATCGGGCGTGGCCGGGGTGTTTTGCGCGTGGCCGGCGAGGCTGAACACGCCCATCAGAATAGTCAGCAGATGCTTCAGACGCACGCTTTTTGAACAGCTAAGTAGAAAGGCTTCTGAAAGTTACGCCCGTAGTCCGCCATTGCCCAAATAGTGTGGGCAGCGGTGGCGTATTGCCCCCTGAACTGCCCGCTAAGCTCGCTAGCCAGCCGGTGCCGCCCCGTGGGGCCGCTTGGGATTGTCGGCCGCCGACAGCCCTGCACTCAACCAAAAAAAGCCCCGGCCACTGGCGTAGTCGGAGCCGGGATAAGTGGGTTGGGCTCAGGTTTTCTGTTTCTTCTTTTTGGCCGCCGGAAACAGAATATTGTTCAGAATGAGGCGGTAGCCGGGCGAGTTGGGGTGCAGGGCCAGGTCGGTGGGCTCTTCGCCCACCAGGTGCTGGTAGTC
>JALYUH010000044.1 GCA_030853985.1 Bacteroidota bacterium
CGTTAGTGTACTCGCTGGCTACGCCCTTGCAGGGTTGCAATCAGCCCATTCCGTACAAGCCCTATCCGGGAGCTGCCGGCGGGGTTATTATCCTTAGCCGCAACCCTTTATGCGTACTAGAGTTTCCTTCGCTAACCGGGGGGAATACTTATACGCCGCTGCTGCCGCTGCCAGTGGCCACCGACACCACGGGCTCGTGCCCCATCAAGCAGGGGGTGCCCTATTTCCGCCTCAATCAGCAGGCCCGCACCGTTACGTTCAAGCCGAACCGGTTTGTGCCCAATACGCCCACTGGCTCTGTTGCCGGCTCGGGCGACAACAAGTATCAGGTAGTGATTGAGGTGAACGAGTACCGCCGCATCAATGGGGTGCGCCGCATCATCGGCCGCGTGCGCCGCGAGGCCGTGCTCATCGTTATCGACTGCGGCACTAATACGACTCCCAACCCGGTGACGGCACAGAACCAGACGCCAAACTCGAACACGGGTACCAGCAACACCATCGATTCGACCCAGATTAACGTCTACTCGTGCAACTACTCGCGCGTGCTCATCAACTTCACCGACCCCGATAACCTGAAGACCCCCAGCGCCCACCAGCGCCTGACCGTAACGCTGCCGGCCACCATCAACTCCGGCGCGAACTACCTGGCCAGCGGCGACGTGGGCACGTTTGCCTTCAGCTCTGACATGGACCACGCCAATGGCTCGGAAAACCCACGGGGGGTTTTCATTTTTCAACCCTCGCCTAACCTGATTGGGCGGGTTATTCGCATCAACGTTGGAATTGAGGACAATGCCTGTCCAGTGAAGGGCCGGCAGAACCGCGTTATCGTGATTCGGATTCTGAAGGGCAACTTCGCCACGGCCCTGGCCACGGCGGGCGGCACCAGCCTGAGTGGCATCACGCCCATTACGCTGTGCTCCGGCTCGCTGGCCATCAAAGGCTCGGTGGTGCGCCCCGACTCCATCCGCAACCTGGCCACCAATAAATCGGTGCCGCAAGTGTATTCTTACCAGTGGAGCCTGGTGCGCGGCAACGGCTTCAATACCGCTACCGCCACCAACCAGAACATCACGGTGACCCCTACCGTGACGAGCCGCTACCGCCTGCGCATCATCCCCAACAGCGGCTTCGGCCCGGGCTGCGAGGACACGACCTCGGTGCTGGTGCGCGTCGCGCCGCCGATTGCCGCGCGCTTCACCATCACCGACTCTATTTCGAGCCGGCCAGTGAGCAACACGGGTATTGCACCCGGCCGCCTGATTCCGCCCATTACCTACAAGTTCACCAATCAGTCGACCATCAACGGCGTGGCCCCGAGTGCCTACACGTCCACCGAGTTTCGCCTCGATTCGCTGCGCTGGACCTACCAGCGCATCAAGGATGGCGCGGGCAACCCCACGCCCAACGCGCCGGTGGTGGTGTTTGCCCGCAGCTACACCCCCCGCGACCTGACCCTGACCGAAGGCGGCACCTACCTCATCAAGCTCAGCGCCGCCTCCACGCTCATTACCAACGGCACCACCTCGCGCGTGCCCGGCCAGTGCTCGGCGGCGGTGTTCCAGCGCCTCGTTGTCGTGCCCGAGCTCAACGTGCCCAACATCATCACGCCGAACAACGATAACCTGAACGACGTGTTCGTGCTGCCCTTCAGCCAGCGCGGCGGTAAGCTTGAAATCTTCAACCGCTGGGGCAATAAGGTGCAGGAATACAGCAACTACCAGAACACCTGGGCCGGGGCCGGCCAGCCCGATGGCGTGTACTACTACTACATCACCGACCCGAGCGGCAATAAGTCGAAGGGCTGGGTAGAGGTGCGCCGCGGCCAATAATCCACGGCAATAACATTCAGCAAAAAAAGAAGGCCGCGATATTCGCGGCCTTCTTTTTTTGCCCTTTGCAGCCGGCGTGCGTCTGCTCCGCGTGCCCCTTGGGGCCAAGCCCGTGGGGCAGGTTGAGGGTACGATGGGGGGCGGCTGCAATGGCCGAGCCACCGGCCCGAATCCGGTCGGCACGCGCCGCAGACGCGCGTCGGCAGCGCCGGTAACTTGGCCTAACCCAGCCGGTGGCGTTCGTTTTTAATGGCGTTATGCACCGTCCAGGGCACTTCGTGCAGCAACGGGTGCTGGCGCACGGGGCAGTCGGGCATCAGGCAGAGCGAGCAGGCGGCCGGGGTGCAGGGGTCGGCGTGGACAAACATTTCGACCTCCACGGCGAAGCGGGCCCGAATCAGCTCTTCAATGTCGTGCAACTGGGTGTGCACCTGCTCCAGCGTGAAGTAGTAAGGCAGCTGCATGTGGCAGTCGATGTGTAGGTTGGCCCCGTAGCGCTGCACGCGCAGGTTGTGCACGTCAATCCAGGAGGGGCGGCGTTGGGCCTGCAATTCGGCAATCACCTCGGCCACCACCGCAATGTCGGTTTCGTCCATCAGGCCCGACACGGCTTTGCGCAGCATGCGGCCCCCGTTCACCAGAATGAAGCCGCCCAGCAGCAGCGCCGCACCGCTGTCGAACTGCACGATGCCGGTGGCCTGCACCAGCAGCAGCGCCCCCGACGACACAATGGACGTGACGGCGTCGATGTACAGGTGCTGGCCGTCGCCCACCAGCGCCACCGATTTCAGGCGCTTGCCGTTGCGCACCAGCACCATGCCCACTGCCAGGTTCACCACGGCGGTGCTGGCCAGCAGCAGCACGCCCCAGTCGGGCTGGGCCACGGGCTGCGGGTGCAGCAGGTGCCGCGAGGCGCTGTAGAGGATAAACCCGCCGGCCATGCAAATCAGGCCGCCCTCGAAGCCCAGCGACAGGTTCTCGATTTTGCCGTGGCCGTAGGGGTGGTTTTCATCCTTGGGCAGGCTGGCCAGGTAAAGGCTGTAGAGGGCAAACCCGCTGGTAAACACGTTGATGATGCTCTCCAGCGCATCGGTGAGCACGGCCTGTGACCGGGTGAGGTGGTAGGCGTAGAACTTGATGGCCACCAAGCCGATACTGACCACGAGGGAGAGCAGGCCGAGGCGGTTTTTGATTTTGGTGGGCGTCATGAAGCGGCGGTTGCGGCTGCAAAGGTCGGGCAGCGGCGGCAAGTATCGGCGGGGTAACCTGGCCCTGCGCCCCGCGCCGGCCCCGCGCCGGCCGAACCAGAACCGCTGGCTGCCCGCGCTGGTAGAGGAAACTTTTTCTGGAAAAATCTGTATTTAAGTCGGCCGAAATTTATTTTTAGGCCAATCTAAAAACCGAGTAAATTTGCCTTGAATAAGCCTCTCAACGTTCAAATGCCGCCTCCCGATACGCTCACCGCAACCACGCCGGCCCCTGCCGAAGCCGGCTGGCGGCACGTCCGGCGCGCCAACTCGCTGCCCGAAGTGCACGCCAGCATTGCCGTGCCCGCCGAAAACGCCTCGTTCTGGCGCAAGCTCTGGGCCTTCACCGGGCCGGGCCTAATGGTGGCCGTGGGCTACATGGACCCCGGCAACTGGGCCACCGACATCGAGGGCGGGGCCCGCTACGGCTACCTGCTGCTCACCGTCATCCTGATTTCCAACTTCTTCGCCATGCTGCTGCAGCACCTGGCCCTGAAGCTGGGCATCGTAACGGGCCGCGACCTGGCCCAAGCCTGCCGCGACCATTATTCGCGGCCCGTGTCGTTCGTGCTTTGGGTGCTGTGCGAAATTGCCATCGCGGCCTGCGATTTGGCCGAAGTCATCGGCTCGGCCATTGCCATCAACCTGCTCTTTGGCATTCCGCTCACCTGGGGCGTCGTGCTCACCATTCTGGATGTGCTGGTGGTGCTGTTCTTCCAAAGCAAGGGCTTCCGCATCATCGAAAGCATCGTGGCGGGCCTGATTGCGGTGATTTTTGGGTGCTTCATCTACGAAATCATTGCCTCGCACCCCGACTACCTGGCCCTGTCGGCCGGCCTGGTGCCGCGCTTGCAAATCGTGGCCGACCCGCACGCCCTGTACCTGGCAATCGGCATTCTGGGCGCCACCGTAATGCCCCACAACCTGTACCTGCATTCCAGCATCGTGCAAACCCGCGCCATTCGGCAGGATGAGCCGGGCAAGCGCATGGCCATCAAGTTTGCCACCATCGACAGCACCGTGGCCCTGTTTCTGGCCTTCTTCGTGAACGGGGCCATTCTGGTGGTCTCGGCCGCCTCGTTCCACTCCAACAACCTGCGCGACGTAGCCGACATCTACGACGCGCACAAGCTGCTGGCCCCGGTGCTGGGGGCTACGGCGGCCAGCGCGGTGTTTGCGGTGGCCCTGCTGGCCTCGGGCCAGAACTCGACCCTAACCGGCACGCTGGCCGGGCAAATCGTGATGGAGGGCTTCCTCGACATCAAGCTCAAGCCCTGGGTGCGCCGGCTCATCACCCGGGCAATTGCCGTGGTGCCGGCCTTAGTCGTCACCATCATCTACGGCGAAAAAGGCACCAGTCAGCTGCTAGTGCTCAGCCAGGTGGTGCTGTCGCTGCAGCTCAGCTTCGCGGTGGTGCCGCTGGTGCTTTTCACCGGCAGCAAGGCCAAGATGGGCGTGTTCGTGAACAAGCCCTGGGTGCAGGTGCTGGCTTGGGTCGTCACCGGCATTATCGTGGTGCTGAACCTGTTCTTGCTCTGGCAAACCTTCACCAAGTAGCGCAAAACGCCAGCACGCCAGGCTGTGCCGGGCACCGTATGCCGTTATTCTTCAAGTCGTGCGCTGTTGGTTTTTGGCCCCTTGCCCTACCTCACCACTTTCCCCAGCCCCGAACCATAAAGCCTGATTTAGCCCGTGCTGATTTATATTTTAGACTAACTTAAAATTATATTTAGGGTAATCTAAAATTAGGTATACTTTTGCTACGGCTGGTAGCTGACCCGGGATAGGTCCCGGTTTTTTCGCCCCGGCCACTGGCAATTATGTTCGTCAAATACATGCTCATGTTACTGCTCCTCAGTCCGCTGCCTTTGCGGGCGCAAGGTTTGCGCGGGCAGGTGTTGGATGGGGCCGGCCGGCCGGTGCCCTTCGCCAGCGTGGCGGTGCCGACGCTTGGCCAGGGCACCACGGCCGATGAGAGCGGCCGCTTTGCGCTGCCCGGCCTACCGGCGGGCGCGCAAAAGCTGCTCGTGAGCGCTGTGGGCTACGCTGTGGCCACGCCCAGCCTCACGCTGCCCACCGAAAAACCGCTAGTCGTCCGCCTTGTGGCCGAGGGCCAGACCCTGGGTGAGGTGGTGGTGACGGGCGTGGGCCGGGCCACCGAAATCCGCCGCTCGCCGGTGCCCATCGCGGCCCTGTCGGGCCGTGAAATCCGCCTCAATGCTAATTCCAACGCCATTGATGCCGCCGTGCGGGGCATTCCCGGCCTGAGTGCCGTCACCACCGGGCCCAACATCAGCAAGCCGTTTATTCGGGGGCTGGGCTATAATCGGGTGCTGACCATGTTCAACGGGCTGCGCCAGGAAGGGCAGCAGAGGGGCGACGAGCACGGCATTGAGGTGGACGGCTACGGCGTGGACCGCGTGGAAGTGGTGAAGGGCCCGGCAAGCCTGCTCTACGGCTCCGATGCCGTGGCCGGCGTGGTGAACCTGCTGCCGGCCCTGCCCAAAGGCCCGGCCGGCGAGCTGCACGGCGAAGCGCTAACCGAATACCAGAGCGTGAACGGCCTGCTGGGCAACTCGCTGGCTTTCAACTACCAGAAAAACGGTTTCCAGGCCAGCGGGCGCGGCAGCCACCGCCTGGCCCGCGACTACCAGAACGCCGTGGACGGCCGCGTGTACAACACTGGCTTTGCCGAAACCCAGTTCACCGGCATGGTGGGCCTGAAAAAGGACTGGGGCGGCGTGCACCTGTGGCTCACCAGCTACGATAACCGCCAGGAAATCCCGGATGGCAGCCGCGACTCGCTCAGCCGCCGCTTCACCCGGCAGGTATTCGAGGCCAATACCGACGACATTACCAACCGCCCGCTGGTGAGCGACGCGGAGCTAAGGAGCTACCAGATTGCTGGCCTGCGCCAGCGCATCCGGCACTACCGGGCCTTTGCTACCAGCGAATTACACTTGGGCACCGGCGAGCTGCGCCTGCTGCTGGGCGTGCAGCAAAACCACCGCCAGGAATTCAACCACCCCACCGCCACCAACCAGCCGGGCCTGGACCTGCAGCTCACTACCCTGAACTACCAGGCCAGCTACCTGCCGGCCCCCGTGCGCGGCTACGAGCTGACGGTGGGGGCCAACGGCATGCGCCAGCACAACCAGCCCCTGAACGCCACCGACTTCCCCATTCCGCCCTACCGGCTGTTCGACCTGGGCGGCTTTGGCGTGCTGAAAAAGAGGTTTGGCGCGTTGGAACTCACCGGCGGCCTGCGCTACGACGTGCGCCAGGTGCAGTGGGATGATTTTTACGTGGCTCCGAACCCCGCCACGGGCTTCGCCGCCGCCGCCGGGCCGGCCACGCCCGGCGCTGATTTGCAGTACGCCAGCTTCCGGCGCAGCTACACGGGGCTGTCGGCCAGCCTGGGCGGCAGCTTCGCGCTGGGCGAGCGGCTGGTGCTGCGAGCGAACATCGCCCGCGGCTACCGCGCCCCCAACGTGCCCGAAATTGGCTCCAACGGCCTCGACCCCGGCGCGCACATCGTGTACCTGGGCAACCGCGACTTCACGCCCGAGTTCAACGTGCAGGAAGATGTTGGCGTGCTCTGGAAGTCGCCGGACTTTGAAGGCAGCGCGGAGGCGTTTTATAACCACGTCAACAACTTCATCTACCAGGCGAAGCAGTACGATGCCCAGGGCCAAGCCCTGCGCGACGCGGGGGGCAACTCCACCTACCAGTTTCAGCAGGCGGCCGCCGCCCTCTACGGCGGCGAAGTGGCGTTCAATGTTCATCCGGCGGCCCTGCGCTGGGCCAGCCTGCGCACCGGCGCGGCCCTGGTCATTGGCCTCAACCAAAACCCCGGGCTGCGCGAGCGGGCGGGCGATGCCGGCCGCTACCTGCCCCTGATTCCGGCCGCCAGCTCGCGTTCCGAGCTGCGCCTAACGGCTCCCGAACGGGCCGGCAGTCGCTTCACCGGCAGCTACTGCCGCTTCACGGTGGATGCCACCGCCGCCCAAAACCGCTTTTATGCCGTGGACGGGGCCGAAACCCACACGCCCGGCTACGTGCTGTGCGGCGCGGGCGCGGGCACCACCTTCCGCACCAAGGCCGGCCGCGAAGTCGTGCAGCTGGTGTTGCAGGCCGATAACCTGTTCGACGTGGCCTACCAGGCCCACCTCAACCGCCTCAAGTACTTCGAATACTACGCCGCCTCGCCTACTGGCCGGCGGGGCATCTTCAGCCCCGGCCGCAACCTGAGCGCCAAGGTGGTGGTGCCGTTTTAGCGGCAATGTGGGGGGGCGATAGTCGCGGGCCGTCTGAATGCGTATGCGGGGTTTTGTTACTCTTTAAGTATGATGCTTCGATTCGGTACGGCTTGCCTGCTACTCCTCCTGCCGGTACTATCGGCCACCGCGCAGCAGGGCGTGAAAAACGACACCATTAAAGTTGATAAGGAGCAGTACAACCTGTTTCATCCGACGCCCCGCAAGTACATGCGGCCCATGGTGCCCGACCGCCCCGGCATCACCGAAAGCCCGTATTCCGTCGATGCCGGCCACTTTCAGTACGAAACCGATGCCCTGCGCCTGCTCACGCGCCGCGACGGCACCACCTACGGCCACGACTGGTACATCAACCACGCGCTGGCCAAAATCGGCCTCTCCAACCGTACCGACCTGCAAGTCGGCCTCGATTCGTACACCGACACCCGCAACTACGACGAGGCCGACCCCGGCCAGACCGCCGTGTTCCGGGGCGTGGGCGACCTGACGCTGCGCCTGAAGCACACCCTGGTGGGCGACGACAACAGCCGCTGGGCCCTGGGCCTGATTGGCTACGCCACGCTGCCCACCGGCGGCCCGCGCGGCGATGGCGCGGTAGAATACGGCGCGGTGCTGCCCGTGGTGTTTCAGGTTACCAAGCCCTGGAGCATTGGCGGGCAAGTTGCCACCCAGGTGTACTGGGACCGCGAAACCGAGAGCCACTACCTGCAGCTCACGCCCACCTTCACCACCGACTACCAGCTCACTAAGCTCATCCAAGCCTTTGTGGAGTTGGTGGGCTACCGCGACGTGCGGCAGCCCACCTGGCTCAGCTCCGTGAATACCGGCGTGCAGCTCGACGTGAGCGACAACGTGCAGTTCGACTTCGGTACGCACCAACCTATCACTAACTCCGTCGACCGCGAGTATTTCTTTGGTATGAGTTTCCGGCGCTGAGGATGTAGCGTGGACCCTGCGAATCCGCGCATTGGCCGGGGGCAATTGCGCTAACGCACGCGGCCTCGCAGAGTCCACGCTACGTGCCCTATCTTTGGCCCGTCAAGGTGCCAGACCCCAATTGCGGGGCGCGGCTGAAAAGGGAATCCGGTTCAACGCCGGAGCTGTCCCCGCAACTGTACGCTTCACATCGGGGCGGGCCACACAAGCCACTGGTTACCGGTTGATTACCAACCGAATACTGGGAAGGCGGCCCGCTCGGCGAAGCAAGCCAGGAGACCTGCCCGGGCATTCACAGGTTCAGCATTCGCGGAGGACGGATGGAGAAAGAGAACAGCGGCTTCCCCCGGGCAGTCACCTTACCCCTGTTTTTCGGCCTCGGTCTGGCAGCTGGCTTCTTCGGTTTGAAGGGGTTGGCGGGCAGATTTTGAATCGAATTTTCTTAATTGAGAATTTGATTCGGTTACGTGTTGATTCTTTTTTTCGCCGGGCCTGCGCCGGTGCGCTGCTGGCCCTAGCCGCTGCGGGCGGCGCG
>JALYUH010000073.1 GCA_030853985.1 Bacteroidota bacterium
CCCTCACCCTGCACCGGGCCGCCGATTCGGTGGTGGTGAAAACCGAGTTTAGCGACGCGCAGGGTCACTTTCGGCTCGATGCGCCCTCCAGCGGGCGCTACCTGGTTTCGGCGGCGCAGGTGGGCTACGGGCGCTACTGGAGCCCCGCGCTGGCCGTGCCAGCCGGCGGGCTGGCGCTGCCCATCATTGCCCTGCGCCCCAGCGCGGCCACGGCCCTGAAGGAAGTAACCGTGACGGCCCGCAAGCCTCTCTACGAGCCCCAGGCCGGCGGCACCCGGGTGAACGTGGCCGACAGCCCGCTGGCCACCGGGGCCACGGCGCTGGAGGTGCTGGGCCGCGCCCCCGGCATCAGCACCAACGGCCAGGACAACCTGAGCTTGCGCGGCCGCCAGGGCCTGCTGGTGGTGGTAGATGGCAAACGCGTGCCCCTTACCGGGGCCGACCTCGCCGATTACCTCAAGGCCCTGCCCGCCGAGCAGGTGCAGAGCATCGCGTTGCTGACCAACCCGCCCGCCCAGTACGACGCCCAGGGCGGGGCCGGCGTTATCGCCATCAACCTGAAAAAAGACCAGCGCTTGGGCACCAACGGCAGCGCTACGCTGGGCGTGGGGCGCGGCGGCTACGGCCGCTTCACGGGCGGCGGGGCCCTCAACCATCGCCGCAAAAACCTGAATCTGTACGGCAATTATACCTATACCGAGCGGCGCTACTTTACCCACTACGACTTCGACCGCCAGTACGCGGGCACCAGCGGGCTGCCCGCCGCCGCTAGCCGGCAGCTCAACGAGCAGGTGTCGCTCCTGCGCTCGCACGCGGCCAAGGCCGGGGCCGATTTTACGCTCTCGAAACGCACGCTGCTGGGCGCGTCGCTCACCGGCCTGCTCAGCCACATCGATAACAGCGTGGACACGCAAAGCAGCTTCCGCACGCTGGATGGCGCGCCGCTGAGCCGCTACTCGTCCATCACGGCCCAGGACATTGGCCGGCCCAGTGGCAGCGCCAATCTGAACCTGCGCCACGCCCTAGCCGACTCGGCCACCGCCGCCGCCCTCACCGTCGATGCCGACTACGGCCGCTACCGCACCACCCGGCTCCTGGCCCAGCAGGCCCGCTACCTGGAGCCGCAACTCACCCAAAACCAATTCGATGGCGACCAGCGCAGCGACCTGTCCATTGGTACCCTGAAGCTCGATTTCAGCCGGCCCCTGCCCCACCGGGCGCGCCTCGATGCCGGCGCGAAAGCCACCCGCGTGCGCAGCGACAACCGCGCCGCGTTTTTTACCACCGAAAATGGCATCACCTCCTACAACCCGCTTATTTCCAAAGATTTCAGCTACTCCGAAAATGTGAATGCGGCTTACGTCAGCCTGCGCACGGCGGCGGCCCAAACCACCATTCAGGCGGGCCTGCGGGCCGAGCAAACCAACACGCGGGCCGAGCTGAGTGGCGAAGCGGCCCGCGAGCGGCACTACACGCAGCTGTTTCCCAGCCTGGCGGTGCAGCGCACGCTGAGCGCCCGGCACGCGCTGGGGCTGGCGCTGGCCCGGCGCATCGACCGGCCCAACTACGGGCAGCTGAACCCGTTGCGTTTCTACGTCGACCCGGTTTCCTACCGCGCCGGCAACCCCGACCTGGTAGCTCAAACCAGCTATTCGGCCGAGCTGACGCACACCTATCGGCAGAAATTTACGACGGCGCTGGCCTACGCCCGCACCAGCCAGCCCATCGTGAACGCCGTGCAGCCCTCGCCCGACGGCGGCCGCCTGGTGGTGAACCAGGACGTGAACCTGACTTCGCAGGACTACCTGGCCCTGACCCTGACGGCCCCGCTGGAGCCCGCCAAGTGGTGGACGCTCTACGCCAATGGCGTGTTCTACTACGCGCGCTTCCGGGGCAGCCTGGCCGGCACCACCCTCGACCAGGGCCTGCCCAGTTGCCAGCTGTCGGCCAATAATACGTTCAGCCTGCCCCACGGCTGGTCGGCCGAGTTGACGGGCACTTTTCAATCGGGCGAAATCTGGGGGTTCGAGCACACGAAGGCGCGGGGGCAGGTGGGGGCGGGCCTGCTCAAAAATTTCTGGAACAAGCAGGGTGCCCTGCGACTGAGCGCCACCGACATTTTCTATACCAGCCCGGTGAGCGCCACCTCCACATTCGTCAATTTCCGTGAAACGTTTTCGCGGCGCGAAGACCTGCGGGTGTTGACGGCGACTTTCACTTACCGCTTTGGCAACAGCAAGGTGGCCGCCGCCCGCAAGCGCGCCGCCGGGGCCGAAGAAGAGCTGCGCCGCGCCAACGGGCAGTAGCCCGCTGCGCGTAATGAGGACTGGGGAGTGCGCGCCCGTTCGGCCATCTCTCAGTCTTTCATCCTCATTCTTCATTCCGCATTAAGCGAAGTGTCCGCTACCTTCGTGCGCCGCGGTGGCCATTCCGCCGCGGTTTTCCGCTTATGCAAATCTCCCAGATGGCCGCCGGTCTGCGCGGCTCCGAAATCATTCGAATTGGCAACCAGGTGAGCGAACAAGTGCGCCAGGGAGTCCCTATCTGCAACCTTACTATCGGCGACTTCGACTCGCAGATTTTTCCGATTCCGGCCGGCCTCACCGCCGGCATTGTTGAGGCCTACCAAACCGGCCAAACCAACTACCCGCCGGCCGCCGGTATGGGTGAACTGCGGCAGGCCGTGTCGGAGTTTCTGAAATCGCGCCAAGGCCTTGATTACGGTTCCGACGAAATACTGGTGGCCGGCGGCTCGCGCCCGCTCATCTACGCCACCTACCGCGCTATTGTCGATGCCGGCGACCGGGTCATTTTCCCGCTGCCCAGCTGGAACAACAACCATTACTGCCACCTCGTGGATGCCACGCCCGTACCCGTGCCCACCCGCGCCGAAAACGACTTTATGCCCACGGCCGCCGACCTGGCCCCGCACGTAGCTGGGGCCACGCTGCTGGCCCTGTGCTCGCCGCTGAACCCCACCGGCACGGTGTTCACCAAAGCCGGCCTGGAGGAAATCTGCGACCTGGTGCTGGCCGAGAACCAGCGCCGTGGCCCCAACGAAAAGCCGCTTTACATTCTCTACGACCAGATTTACTGGCTCCTCACCTTCGGCGACACCCAGCATGTGGACCCGGTGAGCCTGCGCCCCGCGCTGCGCGACTACGTTATTTACATCGATGGCATCTCGAAGTGCTTTGCTGCCACCGGCGTGCGTGTGGGCTACGGCTTCGGCCCGGCCGCTATTATTGAGCAGATGAAATCCATTCTGGGCCACGTGGGGGCGTGGGCTCCCAAGGCCGAGCAGGTGGCTACCGCGCACTTTCTGCCCGAAACCGTGGCCGTCGATGCCTTCCTGAATAGCATGAAAACCCGGCTATCCGGCTCGCTCGAAAGCCTGCATGCCGGCCTGCTGGCGCTCAAGGCCCAGGGCTACCCCGTGGATGCCGTGGCCCCAGCCGGCGCCATCTACCTCACCGCTAAAATCGATGTACTGGGCCGCACTGCCCCCGACGGCACCATCCTCACCACCACCGCCGAGCTCACCGCCTACCTCATTGCCGAGGCCCAACTGGCGCTGGTGCCGTTCAGCGCCTTCGGCTCGCCGGCCACGGAGCCGTGGTTTCGCGCCTCGGTGGGGGCCGAAACCGTGGAATCCATCGCGGCGGCGCTGCCCCGGCTGCGGGCGGCGCTGGATAAGCTGGGAAGTAGCGCGAACTTGTAGTT
>JALYUH010000083.1 GCA_030853985.1 Bacteroidota bacterium
CGCCAGCGGCTGGCCCCGGCGCAGCGCGCCGCGCCGCCCTTGCCGCGCCACCAGTGCCAGCGCCGCCAGCAGCCCCAGCAGCAGCAGCGGCGACTCGAACGTGGCCAGGTAGCGCGGGTAGTAGCCCCAATCGAGGTGCAGCGTGCTTTGGCGGCCGGCCACGTTGGCCGCCGCCGGCACCACCGTGCGCCAATAAAAACCCAGCCAGCGATACCACGGCAGCCCGACGGCCACACCTACCAAACCGAACAACACGTAAGGTGCGGCCAGTACCAGCAGCGCCCGGCCGCCGGCGCGCCGCCACAGTCCGTCGGCCTGCCACCATTCTAACACCCCCAGAATAGGCACCGCAAACAAAAATTTGTAGTTGATGCACAGGCCCAGTGCCAGCCAGGCCGCCACCCGCACCAGCCGGCGCGGCGCGGCCGCGTGCAGCCGCGCGTAGTGGCTTTGCAGCAGGCCGGCTGCTACTACCAAACTGGCCGAGCTCATCGTGAAATCGCGGCCCGAAAAGCTGAGCAGCAGCCCGGTGCCGCCCAGCAGCGCCAATCCCGCCGCTTCGCTACCATTCAGCCGCGCCTGCCGGGCCACCCAGCCCGCAAACCAGCCCAGCCCCGCCACTCCCAGCAGCGCGTTGAGCAGTTGGAAGACCAGAAAATCCCGCGTGAACACGGCCACTGGCGCAAACAGCAGCAGAAACCCCGGGCTGCCATGATGAAACAAATGAGCCAAGTCGCCGTGCGCCAGCTCCTGCACCACCTGCCAGTTGCGCACCGAATCGAAGTCGGGCGGGCCGGCCTCGGGCAGCCGCCACAGGCGTAGCGCGGCCACGGCCAGCAACGCGCCCAGCAGCCCCGCCGTGGGGCGTGAGTATTCGGCAGCGTTATTTGCGGGGGCAATAGTGGGCATAGGTCGGCGCGAAGGTCGGCAGCCGTTGCCAACATCTCTCGTTCTTTTTCCACCTTCTCCCCTATGCGCCTCGTTATTCAGCGCGTCCGCGAAGCCTCGGTTACGGTCGATGACCAACTTACCGGCCAGATTGGGCCCGGCCTGCTCGTACTCGCCGGCTTCGCCCCCACCGACAACCCCACTTCCCTCGCCTGGATGTGCCGCAAGCTGGTGCAGCTGCGCATTTTCGGCGATGAAAACGGCCAGATGAACCGCAGCGTGCAGGACCTCGGTGGCCAGATTCTGGTGGTGAGCCAGTTCACGCTACTGGCCGATGCCCGCAAGGGCAACCGCCCCAGCTACATCGGGGCCGCCCCACCCGCCGTAGCCGAGCCGCTGTACCAGCAGTTTGTAGCGATGGTGGCCGCCGAGCTGGGCCGGCCCGTGCCCACCGGCATTTTTGGGGCCGATATGCAGGTGCGCCTGCTCAACGACGGCCCGGTGACCATTGTGCTCGACTCTCCGCCCGCTTAATTTTTCTCATTGCTTATGACCATCGAAGAAGCCCAGCAAACCGTCGACACCTGGATTACAACCACCGGCGTGCGCTATTTCAACGAGCTGACCAATATGGCCATGCTCACCGAAGAAGTGGGCGAAGTCGCCCGCATCATCGCCCGCCAGTACGGCGAGCAGTCGTTCAAAGAATCGGACAAAGGCCGCGAGCTCGGCGATGAGTTGGCCGACGTGCTGTTCGTTGTCATCTGCCTGGCCAACCAAACCGGCATCGACCTCACCGCAGCCCTCACTCGCAACCTGGCCAAAAAAACCCAGCGCGACAGCCAGCGCCACCACAACAACGAAAAGCTGAAATAATAATGGCTAATGATTAACGGTCAGTGGAAAGCTTTATTAATCACTGACCATTAATCATTAACCATTGTCAATCAGCCGGTCGCCTCGCCACACGGGCAGCACATCGGGGTATGAATCAATGCGCAGACAGAATTCAAAATCCTTGCTCGCTTCCAGCGAGTTGAGCCGGCGCACGTGCGCCGATTGCAGCAGGTAGGCCGGTAAGTCGGCCTGGCCCTGCTCCCAGAGGTGCCGCGCGGCCAGCGTGGCATCGGAGCTGCGCACATCGAAATCAGCGCTTAGCCGCTCGGCCAGCGCGCCGCCGAATACGGTGTCTTCGAGGCAAAACCGGCCTTTCCAGCCGGCGCACACTACCAGCACGTCGCGCTGCTGCTGCCGGACAAAATCGGCTACCGCCGCCAGGTTCAGAAACGAGCCCACCACAACTTCGGCTGCCGCCAGCGAGCGGCGCAGGGCCGCCGTCCCGTTGGTGGTGCTGATGGTGAGCGCCCGGCCCCGTACCGGCCGGGCCGCATCCAAAAAGCCGAAGGGCGAGTTGCCCAGGTCGAAGCCGGGTGCGGGCAGGCCGTCGCGCTCGGCGGCGGTCAGGCAGCCGTGCTGCTGGCCGTCAGCGGCGCACTCCTCCAGCGAAGCCACCGGGAAAACGTGCGTTACACCCTCCCCCAGCGCCGTAACAATGGTGCTGGAGGCGCGCAGGATATCCACAATAACCGCTACTTGGCCATCCAAATCGTACAGCGGCAGCAGCTCGGGCGAGAAGCAAATATCTAGTTTGGGCATAGAATGTAGCGCGGACTTTGTAGTCCGTGTCTCCGCGCAGTGCGCGTATCAATGAAACGACGCGGGGACGCAGACTACAAAGTCCGCGCTACAGCTTTATTCCTCCGTGCCTTTCGTGAGCGGCAGCTTGCTGATGGTAGCGGGCAGGTTCTTGCCGCGAATCTGCACGAAAATTTGGGTGCCGGGGGCCGCCAGCTCGGTTTTCACGTAGCCCATCCCAATGCCCTTGCTGAGCGAAGGCGACTGCGTGCCGCTCGTCACGTCGCCGATTTTCTGGCCGTCGTCGTCCATCAGTTCGTAGTGGCCGCGCGGGATGCCGGGGCCGTCCATCACGAAGCCCACCAGCTTTTTGCCCACGCCGGCCTCTTTCTGCTTTTTCAGGTTTTCGGCGTTGGTGAAGGGCTTGGTGAACTTGGTAATCCAGCCCAGGCCGGCTTCCAGCGGCGACGTCGTGTCGTCGATGTCGTTGCCGTAGAGGCAGTAGCCCATTTCGAGGCGCAGCGTGTCGCGGGCCCCCAGGCCGATGGGCTTGAGGCCGTGGGGTGCGCCGGCGACCATGATGGCGTCCCACACCCGCTGGGCGTACTCGTTGGGCACGTACAGTTCGAAGC
>JALYUH010000098.1 GCA_030853985.1 Bacteroidota bacterium
CGCGCATCAGCCCGTAGGCCCCGTTAAAGCCGACCAGCGACAGCGCCTTCGGCTTGTCGTTCACATCGTGGTAGGCGGCGCTGCCGCCCCGGGTATAGAGGAAGAACGCTGGTACACCCGCTTCGGAAAATGGGAAGTGGTCGGAGTTGGCGGCGCGGCCGCGGGCGGCCAGGCTGGGCAGGTAGTGGTGCGCGTCGTTGAGGGCGGTGAGGCGGCGGTAGGCGCTTTCGAACACGCGGCCATTTACAACGGTAGCACCTTTTTCACCGGTGCCGAGCAGGTCAAGGTTCAGGAGGAACTTGATGCGCTTTAGGGGCACGAGCGGGTGCTTCACGAAGTATTCGGAGCCAACCAGGCCGGCTTCTTCGGCCCCGAAGAGTAGGAAAACGACCGAATAGGCGGGGCGGTTTTCGGGTTTGGCGTAGTGGGCGGCCAGTTCCAGCAGCAGGGCCACGCCGCTGGCGTTGTCGTTGGCCCCGGGGAAGTAGACGTGCGGGCCCATCATGCCCAGGTGGTCGTAGTGCGCCGATACGACCAGGAACGAATCGGGGCGCGCGGTGCCGCGCACCACGGCGGCCAGGTTCTGGGTCTGGTAGTTGCGCCGGAGCTGCGCGCCCACCCGCACGGTGGCCCACACGGTGCGGCCCTTGGGCGCGTCGGTGGCGGTATCACCAAAAATGGCTTTATCGAGCCAGAGCGGCACTTTGCTGGCCAGCACCTCCACGCGGGGCTGGGGGGCCTGTTCGGCGGCCAGCGAAGCCGTGAGCTTGGGCACCACCGTAATCCAGGCGGCGGCGGTGTTGAGGCGTTCGCGCAGCAGTGGGAGCTGGGCGAGGCGGGCGGCGTCGGCGGCGCGTAGCAGCAGCACGCGCTGGAACCAGGGTGTGCGCAGGTAGCGGGCCCGCACGGCCGCTTGCGTAAATACCAGCGTGTCGAGCAGCAGCAGGCGGGCCTTCACCGTGCCGGCCGCCGAGTTGGGGGCCGCAATGCAGGCCGTGCCGGTAGGCCAGCCCCAGCCTCGCCCCTCCCCTTCGGCCCGAATGGAGGCCGCCACGCCACGCGGAAAGGTGTTGACATCGAGGGTAAAGGGCTGGGTATAATCGGGGGCCAGCGGCTCCAGCTTCAGGGCCTCGAAGCGCTGGCGCAGGTAGGCGGCGGCCAAGTGCTCGCCCTGCTGCACGTAGCCCCGGCCGTGCATGCTGGGCGAGGCCAGCGCCTTGATGGTGCGCTTAGCGCGCATTTTATTCTGCGCTTGTACTGGCGCGGGCAGCAGCGCCGCGCCGGCCAGCAGTAGGGCCACCAGCGCCACGGGCGGGCGGCGGACGGCCCACCAGGTAGCGAGCCCCACGGCCAGCGCTGCGCCCAGGCCATCGCTCAGCAGGTCCGACCATTCGCCGTGGCGGCCCAGGCGCATGGCCATTTGCAATACCTCAATCAGGGCCCCAAGCAACAGGCTGGCGGCAAAGGCGGCGGCCCCGGCGTGGCGGGCCAGCCGGGGCCAGCGGCGTTGGCGGCGCAGCGAAAACCAGCTGAGGCCGGCCAGCACGAAAAAAACGCCCGCGTGGGCGGCTGTGTCGAACGACAACAGCTCCCACACGGGCGTGCGCGGCATTTCATCAGCAGGGGTAAGCGTGAGCACCAGCACGATGGCGGCCCAGAGCAGCGGCAAAGCGGCGTAGGGCCGGCGGGCGGGGGCAGCGAACGGTAGTTTGGGCGGGACGGGCGAAGGCATTAACATCGCGGCGCACAAGCCAAAGCCGTGCTACAATTTACGCGCCCACCAATTCGCCGTAGGTTTCGGCCGACAGCAGGTCGGCGAGCTCCTCGGGGTTGGTAATGGAGATTTTCACCATCCAGCCGTCGCCGTAGGGGTCGGAGTTCACGGTTTCGGGGGCGTCGCCCAGCTTGTCGTTCACTTCGAGCACGGTGCCGGTGATGGGGCTGAACAGGTCGGAAACGGTTTTCACGGCTTCCACGGTGCCGAATACGTCGTGGCGGGCCACCTCCTTGTCGAGGGTGTCGATGTCGACGTACACGATGTCGCCCAGCTCTTTCTGCGCGTGGTCAGTGATGCCGATGTAGGCCACGTCGCCTTCAACGCGAATCCATTCGTGGTCTTTGGTGTAGTGCAGGGTGGCGGGCAGGTTCATAAGAAGTTAATGGTTAGGAGTTAAGACTTGGGAGTTAGTGCAGGAGCCTCGGGTTCAACCCCAAAAGTAAGGACCAAATAATCGCACGCAGCCAAAACGCCTCTCCGACGGTTTATTTGTCAACTCCTACCTCTTACCTTTCAACTCTTAACTGCTACTGCGTGAGGCTGTAGCGCAGCTGCACACCGCCCTCGGTAGCCGTGTTGCGGAAGGCGTTGCTGATGCGCGGCGTAGTCACCGTCTGGCTGTAGTAGAGCTGTAGGTTGAGGCGGGTGTTGAGCAGGTAGTCGATAGTGGGGCGCAGCTGGAAGGTTTTGTTGCCGTTGGTAATCTGGCCCTGGGCCGTGCCCTCGAAAGGTGTGGTGCCCTGGGTGTTGCCGGCATCGACCACGTTGATGATGCTGCGCTGAATGGTGATGTTGTCGCGGATGCTGAGGTCGAGGCGAGCGGTGAGGTTGTTTTTGAGCACGCGCTGCTCGCCGCCCACCCGGAAGGGCAGTTTCAGGCTGTTGGTGGCGTAGCCGAAGCCCACCACGATTTCGTTGGTGTAGAGTTCGGTTACCTGGGCGTTGGTCACGTTCAGCACCACGGTGCGGTCGGTGCGGTATTCGAGGCGGCCGGTGGCGCGGCTCACGGTCTGGAAATTAACGCCGATGAGCGGGGCCAGCCGCTCGGCAATGCTGACCTGGCCCACCACGTAGTACGGGATGAACTGGCGGTTGCTGGCGCTAATCTGGTCGGGGAAGTTGGGCTCGACCGGGTACGTGGTGGCCGTGTTGTAGCTGCCGATGCTGTAGGTAGAGGCGTAGGCGTGGTTGAGCGTGAATGACGAGAAGTAACGCTTGACGAGCGGCAGGTCGGCGAAACCGTTGTAGTCGACGCGCCAGTTGGGCAGCGGCAGCATGCTGAACGGATTGAACTTTTTGGCCGTGTAGCCGTCGGACGAGCGGCCGTGGTAAGCATCGGTGAAGCTCTGAATCAGGACATCCTGCGAGTTGTAGCCGTAGCCAATTCCGCCCTTACGGTCGTTCTGGTTCGCGGCCAGCAACTTATCGCGCACGTACTTCCGGTTTTCCACGAAGCGCTGGAAGGCCTGCGACGTTTCGCCATTGGCCCCGAGGTCGTTGAACAGCGTCTGGATGGTGATGGTCGAGGTCTGGAACGAGCCGCTGCCCAGCAGCGGGTGGTCGGCCAGGAAATAACGGCCCGTGCCGGGGTCGAGAACGGGGCGTAGCGTGAGCGTATCGAGCAGGTTGCGATAGTACACCTGCTGGTTGCGGGCCAGCTGCCGGCGGGCATCGACCTGAATGTTGAAGCCGCGAATGGGCTCCAGGGCGGTGCGCAGGGTTAGGTTTTCGGTGAGCAGGTTGCTCAGGGCGGTGTTCAGGTATTCGCTGCTTTGGGTGTACCAGCCGCGGCTGTCGGCAATGTTGTAGAGTTCATTCAGGTCGTACTGCCGGCCCACGATGAAGGGCAGGCCGGGGGCCGTGAAACCGCGGTCGAAGCCGAAGAGGGCGGTTTTGGGCAGGTAGCCGGGCAGCAGCGTGCCGTTGGCCCGCACGTAGGTGAAGTTGATGGAGCGGGCCGTCATCAGGCCGCGCAGCACGGCTTTCACGAAGCGGTATTTCTCGCGGGTGGTGTCGGCGGCGGCGGCGGCGGGCGGGCGGTTGCGGCCTTCGGCATCGGCGGCGCGGCCGGAGCTCAGCAGCTCGGTGGCCACGCTGCGCGGCCGGCCGGTGGAGGCCGGGGCGTTGTTGATGATGTTGAGAAACTTCACCTTGTTGTAGAGCTTCACCAAATCAATCTTGCCGTTGGCGCTGAACTCGGCGTTGTTCTGCACGGTGTTGCCCAGGTTCAGGTTCACCGTGGCGGTGTCGTGTTCGGGGTTGCCGTTGGGCACCGGGAACCGGGGCGCGCGCAGCGAGGCCGACGACGACTGCCAGTTATAGGTAGCGGCGTAGCGGGCATCGGCACTGAGCCAGTCGGTGAGCGGGAACTTGTCGAGCGGCAGGCGGTAGGTCAGGGCCGCCACCTGGTTGAAATTGACGGTGCGGCCGCCGCGAATCAGGTTGTTTTGCAGCGCGTTGCGGTTGTCGATGGCATCCTGGCTCACGCCAATGGTGCGGCCCCGGCCTTCATCCACCACGCCCCGGTTGTTGGCGGTGTAGTCGAAAATCAGGCTTTTGGTCAGGTCCCACTTCAAGTCGTAAATACGGCTGATGTAGAACGACTTCTGGATGATGGGCGCGATGCCGGACGTGCTGGGCAGCTCGCCGGGGTTCAGCACGCGCTGCAGGAACCGTTCGTTGTAGCGCCGGTCGATGTCGGTGCGGAACGAGAAGCGCGAGGGCAGCGGCGTGAAGTTAATTTCCTTAAAAATCTTCAGGTAAGGATTATCGAAGAGCTTGATGTTGGCCAGTGGCTGGTAGTTCTTGGGCGTGGTTTGGTACACGTAGGCTACGGCGGCGGTGTAGGCCTTGGTATAGTCGCGGTCGGTGCGAATATCGGAGTGCAGGCGGTCGGTGAGCGAGAAGCTCAGGGCCAGGTTTTCCACGTCCCAGGGCTTGGCCACGCTGGGCGCAGCACCGGGCTTGGGCAGGCTGCGCTCCTTGCGCACGTTCAGCACCGACACGCTGCGGCTGGTGGTCTGGTCGATGACCTTACGGCGGTACTCGGCCTGGGCAGCGGTGTTTATCTCGCCCGACACGGGGTCTTTGAACTTCTGGAGGCTCTGCTCCAGCTTGGTATCGGGGTCGAGCGGGTCGTAGAGGGGCGAGCGGCTTTCGCGGCCTATCTGCAGCAGCACCGGCACGCGCAGGCCCAGCTGCGGCGGCAGAAACTTGTCCACGGCCACGGTCGTGTTCAAATCGCCCCGGAACACGTCGTCAATCGAGCGCTGCTGCACCTTGTCCTGCAGGCCGCCGAAGCCCACGCTGGTGAAGCTGCCGGTGGCCGTTACGTTGGCCACGTCGGCCAGCTTCACGTTCAGGCGGGCGGTGGCGGCGTAGCCGGCCTGCTGCTCGAAGTCGAACACCCGGAACTCATCGGCCCACATATTCACCGTTTTGGGCGCGGCCGACGCGTCGGAGCCGCCCGTGGGGTTCAGGATGCCCAGCAGCACGCCCTGCACGGCCGAAAAGTCGGGGTTGCCCACCACCGTGATGCTGGCCCCGTTGGGCAGGTTCACGGTGAAGGGCGCGAGCAGGTTGGGCGCGGCCTGCTGGTTGCGCTTGGCTTTGGCATCAATAAAGTCCTGGAAAGCCACGTCGATGCGGTTTTCCACGGGCCACACGTCTTCGACCGACGTGCCGGTGGTGGTCAGCTTCAGGGGCAGCGAGTACTCGTAGTAGTTCTGCGTGTAGTCGGTGCCGATGCGCAGAAAGGCGCGGGTTTCGCCGTCTTTGGTGGTGGGGTCGTCGGTATCGCCGTGCAGGAACATGCGCAGGCGCTTGTAACGCAACAGATTGATGGTGATGTTTTTGTAAGCCCCCTTGGCGAAGCCGTCGCGCAGGTCCACCACGGCCAGGCGCAGGCTCTGCTCGTTTTGCAGGCGCGAGGTGCTGCTGCTGCCATACTCCTGGTCGCGCCGGATGCCGGGCGGCGACACGTACGGGATACCTCCGCCGGCGGCAATGCCGTTTTCCTCCACGCTCACGGTAGAAATATTGAACGACCGGGCATCGACGAGCGTGCCCACGGGGGGCTGGTTGCCCTGGCGCGCATCCACGAGCGGGTAAATGAAGCGGCGCCACTGGTTGGCCACGAACTGCGGCTGCACCAAGCGCACCACCACGGGCTCCTGCCAGCCGGTCATGTACATGCGCAGAAAGCGGATAGACTTGAAGCCGAACGGCTGGGTAGCCCCCTGAATGCTGGTGTACTGCTCCCGAATCGGAATCCGGAACTGGTACCAGGTTACGCGGTCGCCCGAGCCCTCAATGGGGTTGGTAACCACCTTGTCGATGATGTAGTTGGAGCCGATTTCGAGGCCGCCGGGGCGCAGGCGCATCTTGTATTCGTAGTAGCGCTCCACGTCCTGCACCACGTTGTCGCGGTTCAGGTCCTCCTTGTCGGGGTAGGCCGTCGAGCTCAGCTGGCTGTTTTCCACGGAGTTGCCGTCGTAGCCGTTGTAGTTTTTGTAGCGGCCCAGCAGCTTGGTGTTGTTCGCGTCGTAGCTAGGGTCGAGGTGGTGGCGGAAGTTGTCGGCCGAGGGGTCGGGCAGGCCCACGTAAGGCGCGCCGTACTGGGTTTGCTGACGTTCCTGGTTATCGTTCACCCCATCAAGGCCCACGTCCTGGGCCGCGCGCGCGCCCGGCGCCGCATTAAAGGCATCGGTGAGGAACTGCTGTTTGGTGACCACGCCGTAGGGCGTAGTAGTGGTGAGGTTGGTGGGGTCCTGGCCGGGCACGGGCAGGCCGTTCTCGAACTCGTGCTGGTTCTGGTCCTTCAGCACGTCCTCGCTCACGTTGCCGAGGTTGATAACCAGGTCGCCGCCGGTGGTATTGGCCTTGGGCGTCGGGTTGTCGGGGTCGAGCACCACGCCGTTGGCCGTGCTGATGAAGGGGTCGAGCATCCAAAATTCCAGGTACTCGATGTTGGCGTTGTCGAAGTCAGTATCGAAGGTGATGGCCCGGCTCACGCCGCCAAACTTATCCTGCGGCCGCTCGTTGCCCGCGAACCGCTTGCCGTCGGCCGCAATGTTGGGGTTGTAGTTGTACGGCCCGCGCTCCTGCGGGTAGTAGGCCATGTCGAAGGTGTATTCGTAGCCGTTGCCGGTCGAGCCCAGGTCCTTGTTCGGGAACACCTCATCGCGCTTAATACCCCGGATGTAGTGGTTGGTGAGGTCGGCCGCGCCAATGTTGGTCGGCACGTTGGGGCCGCCGGTATAGTAGCTCTGGTCGATGGTGTACCAGGCCAGGCGGGCGCGCTGGTAGGCATATTGCAGGCCCACGGCGTTGCTGCCGCCCACGGGCAGCGGCGTGCTGGCCAGCCGCCAGGCCGGAATGCTGGCCAGGCCGCCCAGCGTGTAGGGCGTGCGCGCGTTTTCGAAGTCATCGACGTAGCTCACGCCGTTTTCGCCGTTGCCCAGCTGCGAGCGGCCCGGCAGCAGCTTGGCAAACTCCCCACTAAAGGCAATGGTCGAAATCTCCTTAGTCGATACGAACGGCAACATATCCAGGTACTTGGTCAGCACCCGGCTGTCCTTGCGGATGCTGCCGTCCAGGCCCACGATGGTGTTGTTGCTCGGCTCGTCGCCCACGTTCACGCGGTTGATGCCGGGGGCCTGGTTCTCCAGCAGATGCAGGGCGGTGGCCCCCAGGGTTACGTCGCGGTTCAGGCGGTAGTCGAGGCGGGCACCCAGCAGCTTGCGGGGCTGCACCTGCACCAGGGCATTTTTCTCGAATTCCACCCGCAGCTCGTTGGCCGAGTTCAGGTAGGCCGGGTTGAGAATTTTTACCTTGGCCTGGTCGTAAAAAACCTGGTAGTCGGTGCCTTCGGTAAGCAGCGTCGAGCCCGAGCGCACCCGTACCGAACCCTGCGCAATGCCAATGCCGGGCAGGTTAATCTCATCCGAAGCCGCCCCACCCTGAAAGCGCCCGCGCAGGAAAAACTTGTCCTTTTCCTGGCGCTGCTGGGCATCGCTCTGGGTCTGGTTATACAGCTCCGAGTACACGTACTTGTCAATCAGTGCGGTTTCGCCGGGGGCAAACTTCGTGCGCAGGTAGGAGCCGAAGGGCTGCACGTTGGGGAAAATGATTTTGCCCAGCTCGGGGTCAATCGTCACGCCCGGAAAAAAGTCGAAATTGCCATCCGGGTTGCGGTCGTTGTTGGGGTTCACGTGGTCGAGGTTGAGCACCTCAATCAGGGGGCGGTTTTGCAGCAGCGCGCCCTCTTTCAGCGACACCAAATCGACCCCGGTCGCGTCGTCCTTATAAATGATTTGCAGCTGAAAATTGTCGCGGCTCAGCTGCGAAGCATTCAGGGGATAGATGTTTTTCATCATCAAATCCCAGGTCGGGGTGTTGCTCGTGAGCACGCCCGGGCTCAACGGGTCGGGTCGAGGTGTGGGCAGGGTGCCCACGCCGGGGTTGCTGGCCCGCAGCATCTTCAGAAACACTACCTGGTCGGGCGGCAGCGAGCCGTAGTCGTCCGAGGTCTCGCCCACCTTGTAGGTTTTGCCGTTGTAGAGGTAGGTGTAGCTCACGCCCAGCACCTGGTCGGGCAGCAGCGGCGTGTTCAGGCTCAGGTAGCCCAACTGGGCGTTGTAGGTAAACTCGCGGCTGTCGAGCTTGCGGGCGCGCACTCGTTCAAAATCCACGTTCTTAGCCAGTTGCAGGTTGCTTTGCAGAAAAGCATCGACGCCTAGGTTGTCGCGGGTGGTCGGGTTGGTGGTTAGCAGGCTAAACTCCAGGTTGGCGTTGTTCTGGGCCGGGGTTTGGGGCGTGGCCGTGGTGCCGTTGGGCAGCAACAGCTGCTGGCGGTACACGCGCAGCGGCTCGGCCAGGTCCATGAGCGTCACCACGTTGCGCAGGCTTTCGGTGGTGCGGTTGTCGTTGGTTACGTACACCTCCAGGCGGGTAATGGACACGCCGCTCTGAATGGTGGGCAGGTTGCGCAGGGCCTGGTCGTAGCGCTCGCGGAAGTATTGCGACAGAAAAAAGTGCCGGTCGCGCTCGTACTGGCTGGCTTTCAACTCGTACTGGCGGCTCTGGGCCCCGTTCTGGATGCGCACCTCGTCGGCGGTGCCGCGCACGGTGGCGGCCACGGCCGTTACGCCCAGCTTGCCAAACTGGAGCTGGGTTTTGATGCCGAACAGGTTCTGGCCGCCCTGCACCAGCGAGTTGCCCAGCGGCAGGCTCACGTTGCCCAGGTCCACCTTGCGCACAATGTCGTTGTCGGCACCGGCGAAGTCGAACTTCATCTGGTTGTCGAAGTCGAACGAGGCCTTGGTATCGTAGTTGAACACCAGCTTGAGCCGGGTGCCAATCTGTCCGGTCAGATTCACGTTGATGTTCTGCTCGAACAGAAAGTCGCCCACGCTCTGCTGGCGCAGGGTGAGGGCCGGGTTTTCGTTGCGGTTGAAGCGCGCCCCGAACTTGAGCGTAACCGCACCCGCCGGCCGGATATCCACGTAGTCGCCCCCAAAAATGCGGTTGGCAATGGGCCCCAGGTAAATCTTGGGAATCAGGCGCTGGGCCTGGGGCGAGCCCGGCTTGGCCGCCACGCCCGTAATGCCGCCCTTGGCCTTCTGCCGGTAGTAGTCGCCGATGGCCTGGCGGCGCTGAAATTCCTCGTACTGCTTGTAGCTCACCACGCTGGGGTCGCGGTAGTCCACGTCCTTTCCCACTTTTTCCTGCACGTCGAACTGCGTCAGGCTGTCATCGACGGCCACGTTCAGCTTCACGGTTTTGGGCAGGGGCAGAATCAGCGGCGACTCGCGGCGGTGCGACCCGAAGGGGCTGCCCGGCCGGTCGTGCGCCCGCACCCGGGGCCGGCGGCTGGGCTTATACGGGCCCAGCGTGTCGGCCACCGCTCCAA
>JALYUH010000119.1 GCA_030853985.1 Bacteroidota bacterium
CCGAAGAACCGGCTGACCCGCGCGCTGGGCTTAGCCGATTGAGGAGTGAAGCAGGGCTGAGAGGCGAATAAGGGGAATAAGTCCGCGAAGTGGACGGATTGGTCGGGGTTTCCGGCCCGTCCGTCTACCTTTTGTTTTTGGGACCGGTTGTGGCCGGCGGTTTGCCATTACCCTGGCAAGGAAATGCCTTTTCGCATCTCCCGGCAATCACCCACGACTCATTAATCCCCGGAGGAAAAATCCAGTCTATCCCGCACGTGGCTTGCCTGAACATCTGCGTTCCCTGTTATCTTCTCCACCCATTTCAATTTCGTTTTCCCATGAAAAAGCTCCTGTTTCCCCTACTCGCCGTTTTCGCCCTCACCGTCGGCTCCGCCGCCGCCCAAACCTCCCGCCCCAACTCTCCCGGCGCTGGCGCTATCGAAGGCCGCGGCGGCCGCATGCAAGCTTCGCCCGATGAGATGGCCAAGCGCCAGGCCGACCGCATGACCCAGGAGCTGGGCCTGAGCGCCGACCAAACCACCAAAGTGCAGGCCATTCTGCTGGCCCGCACCCAGGAAATGCAGGCCATGCGCGGCCAGGCCCGCGACGGCAGCGGCGACCGCAGCCAGATGCGCGAGCAAAGGCAGGCCGGCCGCGCCAAGTACGAGGCTCAGTTCAAGACCGTGCTCACCCCCGACCAGTTCACCAAATACACCGCCATGCAGGCCGACCGCATGGAGCGCGGCGGCATGCGCGGCGGCGATGCCACCGACGTAAAGAAAATGAAGTCCAAGACCAAGGACGGCGACAAAGTGAAGGTGAAAGCCGACAACTAAGCGCAGCCGAAACGCTGAGAAAAAAAACGCCCCGGCCAATTTGGCTGGGGCGTTGTTGGTTTTTGCAATTCTGGCCAAATGGCCTAGCCGCTCCTGACTCAGGCAAAGCGCTGCCGCAGCCGCGTCCAGAAGCCGGGGCGGCCCTCGTCGCCGTCCTCCACGGGCAGTCGGCCCAGCAGCGCCCGCGCCCGAAACACGTCCTTGCCCACCACGCCGATGACCTGCCGATAGTCGTTTTTGGCGTAAAACAGCCGATGGACGTGCGTGGCAATGCCCTGGCATTGCAGGCGCGCCCACACGGCCTGCGCCGCCGGCTCCGAGCGCAGGCAGCCCACCAAGTGGCGATGCTCCTGCCGCATCACGAAATCGAAAAAGTACTGGCAGGCGGCATCCTCATCGAGCGAAATGAAAACGGGCTCCTGGTCGCGGCCCCGCTCGGAATAGAACACGGCCCAGCCCCGCCCGTTGTGCAACAGGCAGAAGCCGTCGTAGCTGCGCTTGTCGATGGCGTAGGTATCGGGGTTGCAGCCTTCGGCCAGCAGGCGGCGGGCGAGCTCGGTGGTGGTCATGGCACTTAGCGGGCCGGGGCGGGCGGCATCTCGTCGGCCAGCACTGCCACGATGCGGCCGTCGCGGGAGATGATGACGGGGCTGTTCTTGTATTTTTTGAACGCCAGCAGGTTGGCGTAGGTAGCGGCCAGCCCGAGGCGCAGCGGCTGGTTGAAGTGGGCGTCCTGAACTTCTTTCTCCTGCTTAGACATCGTATTCAGCCGTTAAGGATTGCCAAATAAAGGAGTAGCCGCACCACGAATCCCTGCGCGCGGGCTGTTGCAATGATGGGCAGGTAAATGCGGGTGGCCAGCGTGGTTTCCAGCGCGAAGGTTTCGCTCGCTGCCAGCAGCTCCTTCAGTCGCGCCAGCATCAATCGGCCCGCCTGAATGCTGACGGTTTCGGGCCGGAAGGGCGAGAGGCCGCGGGCTATTTCGTCGGCGTTTACGAATTCGCGGCAGGCCAGCAAGCCGGGCAGCAGTGTGAAGGCGGCGGTGGTTTTGCCCGCGCCGTTGGGAACAGCAGGAATTCATGGGCGTATCCTTATGGCTTAAGGGCTGAAGATACTTTGCCAGCGCCATTTAATCAGCTTAAACCAGCCCACTTTTACTATAGTCAATTCATCGGTTTGTGCATCAAAGCTTGCTTGGTAACCGAAGACCCGGAAGAACCATGCAAGTCTCAATCTGAGGTCCTGCCAAACAGCTCCATCGTAATGTATTTGCCCAACTATTCGGTTAAAACAATTGACAGTACTCTGGAAATCCATTTCATCAAAATCATACTTTGAAGCAATTATGGCAGCTATTTCAGAGGCTACTTCATATTCAATTATAAACCTCTCATTTTCCTGCGCAAAACGCCGGAAATAGCTGACAAAGAATTTATCTGTTACCCAATCCTTAGCCTTCGCCTGCTGCTTTGTCATTCCCTCACACCTGAATAACCCCCACGTTATACGCCTTCTCAATCGGCGCGTGGTTGGCCGCCGAAATCCCCTCCGAAATGACTTTTCGGGTTTCCAGCGGGTCAATCACGGCATCGACCCAGAGGCGAGCCGCCGCGTAGTAGGGCGAAAGCTGCTCCTCGTAGCGGGCTTTGATGCGGTCGAGCAGCTCCTTTTCGGCTTCGGGGGTGATGGTTTCGCCCTTGGCTTTGAGGGAGGCCACTTGGATTTGCAGGAGGGTGTTGGCGGCCGCCGCGCCGCTCATTACCGCGAGTTGGGCCGTGGGCCAGGCCACGATGAGGCGCGGGTCGTAGGCTTTGCCGCACATGGCGTAGTTGCCGGCCCCGTAGCTGTTGCCCACGATGACCGTGAATTTGGGCACCACCGAGTTGGCCATGGCATTCACCATTTTCGCGCCGTCCTTGATAATGCCGCCCTGCTCGGAGGCCGAGCCCACCATGAAGCCCGACACGTCGTGCAGAAACACCAGCGGAATGCGCTTCTGGTTGCAGTTCATGATGAAGCGCGCCGCCTTGTCCGCCGAGTCGGAGTAGATGACGCCGCCCATCTGCATGCCGGTTTTCTTGCTCTTCACAATCTTGCGCTGGTTGGCCACGATGCCCACCGCCCAGCCATCAATGCGGGCCAGCCCGCAGATGAGCGTCTGGCCATACAAGTCCTTGTAGGGTTCAAACTCCGAGTTATCGACCAGCCGGTTTATCACCTCCATCATGTCGTAGGGCTTCACGCGGTCGGCGGGCAGCACGCCGTACAGCTCCTGCTCATCCAGCTTCGGCTTGGCCGGGGTGGCGCGGCTGAAACCGGCCGTGGCCTGCCCGCCCATCTTGTCGAAGATGTTGCGAATGTGCGTCAGGCATTCCTCGTCGGTATCGAACTTATAATCCGTTACGCCCGAGATTTCGGAGTGCATGCTCGCGCCGCCCAGTGCCTCGTTATCAATGGTTTCGCCGATGGCCGACTTCACCAGGTAGGAGCCGGCCAGGAATACCGAGCCCGTGCCATTCACAATCATGGCCTCGTCGGACATGATGGGCAAATACGCGCCGCCGGCCACGCACGGCCCCATAATGGCCGAAATCTGCACGATTCCCATGCTGCTCATCACGGCGTTGTTGCGGAATATGCGGCCGAAATGCTCCTTATCGGGGAAAATCTCGTCCTGCATGGGCAGGTACACGCCCGCCGAATCCACGAGGTAGATAATCGGCAGCTTGTTTTCGATGCTGATTTCTTGGGCCCGCAGGTTCTTTTTGGCGGTGATGGGAAACCACGCGCCCGCCTTCACGGTGGCATCGTTGGCCACCACCACGCACTGCCGCCCAGCCACGTAGCCGATGATGACCACCACGCCACCGCCGGGGCAGCCCCCTTCACTCTGGTACATACCTTCGCCAGCAAAAGCGCCGATTTCGACCTGCGCCGCGCCCTTATCCAGCAGGTAGTTGATGCGCTCGCGGGCGGTGAGCTTACCCTTGGCTTTGTGGGCCGCAATGCGCTTCTCGCCGCCGCCGAGGGCCACTTTGGCTAGCTTTTGAGTGAGGTTGAAGCTGAGTTGCTTGAGGAGGTCTTCGTTGCGGTTAAAATCGACGTTCATCGGAAGGGCGGGGTGGGTTTGGGAGAGAATGGGCACAAAAAAATCCGCCCGGAGGCGGATTTCAAAGGTACGGCGGCAGGGCGTAGCGCGAACTTTTAGTTCGCGTCTCCGAACGGTGCGGCCGGCGATGCGCACTAAAAGTTGGCGCTACTTCACCGTGGTTTTCTTTTCGGTTTCGACCACGGTGCCATTAGGCTTGGTGGTTTTGGTTTCGACTTCGGTTTTCTTCTTGTCGCTGCCCCCGCCAAACACCGAGAAATGCACGTAGCGCTTCGGGTTGGCCTTCATGTCGGTCAGCAACGCAGTAGAGCTAGCCGTGGTGGCAGCCAGGTTGTTGTAGAGCGTGGAGTCGTGCAGCAGCTTGCCCATCGAGCCCGACTGGTCGTTGAGGGCCTTGTTCAAGCTCTGCACCGTGGTCTGGGCATCGGCCATGGTCGCATTTAGGCGACGCAAAGCCGGGCCTACCGGAGCCGTTTTCAGCGAGTCGGAGAGCTGGCCGAAATTGCTGGTGATGCGGTCGAGCTTACCGGTGGTTTTGTTCAAAGCAGCGCTCATCTGCGCGAAGTTGCGGGTAATCTGGTTGATGTTGGCCTGGTTGGACGCAATGAGTGCCACCAGCGCCTCGGTGCTCTTGCGGGCACCTACCAGCGTGCCCTGGATGTTGGTTTGAGCATCCTTATTCAGGAAACCGTTGATGTTGGCCAGCGTCGCGCCCACGGTATCGAGCACAGGCAGCGCCTTGGCCTGGAATGCATCGGCAATGCTGGAAGGCGTAACGGTGCGGATTTCTTCGCCCCCGGTGTACACTTTCGAGTTGCGGCCCAGCGTGAGCGTAATGGCTTTCGAGCCCAGCAGCGAGCCCCCCAGGCTGGCCGTAGTGGAGTCGCCCACCACAATGCCCTTATCGAGCTCGATGGCCACGCGCACCGAATTGGCTTTATCGGGCTGAAGCTCCAGGCTTTTCACCTGGCCCACTTTATAGCCGTTCAGCAGCACCTGCGCCCCGGCGTTCAGGGCATCAACCTTGGGATAAACGGCGTAGTACGTTTTGTTGGAGGTGAGAATATTGCTGCCGCGCAGAAAATTATAGCCGATAACAAGGGCCGCAATTGCTACGATGGCAAGCAGGGCGACTTTTATTTCTTTAGACACGAGAAAATAGGTGTAGTTGTGAGGGACGAATGAAGGCGGGTTGGCAGGGCAACATACGAGGCGGCGAGCATTTCCGCCTGCCTGGCGAGCTATTCTTTAGAATAGCCACCGGGCTAGCCGCCTTCCAGCTCGCGCTTGTATTCGCGAAATGCCCGGTAGATGCCCGCGGCCATATACGTTTGGTTGGCTTTATCGTTGAGGTACCGCTCTTCGGCGGGGTTGGTGAGGAAGCCCGACTCGATGAGCACTGCGGGCATGGTCGATTTCCAGAGCACGATAAAGCCGGCCTGCTTCACGCCCCGGCTGGGCCGGCTCACGCTGGTGCGCAGCTGCCGCTCGATGCGCTGGGCAAAGCGCAGGCTGTTGGTGATGTAGGCCGACTGGAACAGCGAAAACAGGATGTGCGACTGCGGCGAGCGGGGGTCGAAGCCGTCGTAGCGGCTTTTGTAGTCTTTTTCCTGGAGAATAACCGAGTTTTCGCGCTGGGCCACGCCCAGGTTCGCATCGGTTTTGTGCAGGCCCATGGTCCAGACTTCGATGCCGTGGCCCTGGCTGGGGCCGGCATTGCAATGCACCGAGATAAAAAGGTCGGCGTGGTTGCGGTTGGCAATGGCGGCACGCTCGTCGAGCTCGATAAAGACGTCGGTTTTGCGGGTGTAAATCACCTTCACGTCGGGCTGGTTTTCCTGAATCTGCTTGCCCAGCGCCAGAATAATGCCCAGCGCCACGTCGGCTTCGCGGGCGCTGGCCCCGGCGCAGCCGCGGTCTTTGCCGCCGTGCCCGGCATCGAGCACCACGGTGCGCAAGCGGTAGCGGTAGGGCGCATTGGGCAGGTCGGCGGGAGTGCGAACGGAGTCGGCCGGGGCGGCTATGCGGCCCGAATCGGGGGTGGTCTGGGCTTCGGCTTTCCAATCGCCGGTGCCGGCGCCCAGCAGCAGCAGGGCCGCGCTGGCCCAGATGACAATAATCCGCACGGTGTTCGTTGAAGGGGCGGTAGCGACCTGCTACCTTTGTACAAGCCTCAAAAGTAACGAATTTAACTGCTGCTATACTTTGCCTCTCTGGTCTGGTCTTTTTACTGATGCCGGATTGCGGCGCTCCGGCCGCGGCCGGACCCTGCCGCGGCCGGGCCGGATTTTGTCGGCTTTGTGCTTGGTTGGGTTCCTGCTGTACCTGGCCGGCCCGGCCCTGGGGCAAACCACGCCCAACACCCCGCGCCAAGCCAAGGTGCAAGCCCGCAAAGCCCGCGTGAAAGCCATTCTGGCC
>JALYUH010000127.1 GCA_030853985.1 Bacteroidota bacterium
CGGGAATATGGTAGGCCTCGGCCGTAACCAGAAACCGGTCTATAAAGCCGAACGACGTAGCCGGCGACACCAGCGTCACCACCAGCATGGCCTGGTCGAGATTGGCCGCCACGATGTGGACGTGGCCGGTTTTGTGCACCGAGCGACGCACGATGTAGTTGCGGCGCGGCGCGATGTGCGAAATCACGCCCGCGCCCTCGGTCTGGGCCTCGATGCTGAAATCGACCAGGTCGCCCACGGCCAGCGGGTTGCTGGCTTTCAGGCCCTTTATCTTGAATTTGCCGCGCAGCCGGCAGCGGTACAGCTGCCCGGTTTCGAGGCCCCGCACCACGTACCACGAGCCCGTGGATTTCACCACGATGCCGTGCAGCAGGCCCGTGGGACCGTCGGGGAGGTAGGAATCGGTGGTTTTCATCGGGCGGCGGGGGTGAGGTGGCGCAGGGCGGCCATGATGGTGCGCGTGGCCCCGGCCTGGTCGTGCACGTAGTCGAGAATCGAGTCCTGCAGGCGCAGACGGGCATCGTCGGTGTTCCAGAGGTAGGTGAAAGCCGCCTCCAGCTCGGCCCCGTTATGTACCGGGAAAGCGCCTTTCATTTCTACCAGCTCCACCGCTTCCTGAAACTTACCGTAAGTAGGCCCGAAGAATAGGGGCAGGCCAAAAGCTGCCGCTTCCAGCGTGTTGTGCAGCCCTTTGCCAAACGCGCCGCCCACGTAGGCGTACTCGCCGAAGCGGTACAGCTGGCTGAGCAAGCCCACGTTATCAAACAGCAGAATGCGGGCCTGGGCCACCGTGGCCGCCTCGGCCTGCGAGTAGCGCTGCACCGGACCGGGCAGCAGGGCTTCTACCTGGCGCAGGTTGGCCTCGGTCACTTCGTGCGGGGCCAGCAGCACGCGCAGCCGGTCGCCGTAGCGCGCCAGCAGCGGGCGCAGCACGGGCAGGTCCTCGTTCCAGGAGCTGCCCACCACCAGCACGGGCGCGCCGTCGGCCACGAAAGCATCGACCAGCGGCAGGGAGCGGGCCGGGGCCAGGGCGGTGGCCACCACAGTATCGAAACGGGTGTCGCCGGCCACGCTCACCTTTTTAATTCCTGCCTCGCGCAGCAGCTTCACCGAAGCCTCGTTCTGCGTGAAAATGTGGGCAAACCGGCCCAGGATTTTCCGAAAAAAGCCGCCCCAGGGCTTGAAGAACACCTGCTCGGGCCGAAAAATGGCCGACACCACCACCGCCGGAATCTGCCGCTGAAAGGCCTCGTTCAGGAAGTGGTACCAGAATTCGTACTTCACAAACACCACCAGCCGGGGCTGCACCACGTCGAGAAAAGCCCGGGCGTTGGTGCGGGTATCCAGCGGCAAGTAGAAGACGTAATCGGCCCCCGGCCAGTTTTTGCGCACCTCGTAGCCCGAGGGCGAGAAAAACGTGAGCACGACTTTGGTGCCCGGGTGGGCCTGCCGGTAGGCGTCAATTAGCGGGCGCCCCTGCTCGAACTCGCCCAGCGAGGCGCAGTGGAACCACACGCGGGGCGCGGCATCGGCCCCAATTGCGCTACCGATGTGCGCCAGCAGGCCCTGCCGGCCCGCTACCCAAGCGGCCGCTTTCGGCACAAACGGCGCTAACAGCCGGAGCAGCAGGCCATACAGCCCCAGAACGATGTCGTAGATAAAAAGCAAGCCCCAAAATTACGCCATCGGCGCGCACTATGCGATTTCGGTGGGAATTATGCGTTTTTATCGGCTTCCCAATCCACGGGGCAGGCCTCGCCGTTGGTTTCGTAATACTGCAGCGCATCAATCATCCGGATAGCCTCGTTGAGGCTGCGGCCTAGCGGCCGGTCGTTCACCAATTGGTGGCGCACGATGCCGTCCTGGTCAATCAAAAACAGACCCCGGTAGGCCATGGGCGAGCCCACGTAGGTCATTTCGCCCTCGGAGGTATAGTCGTAGTGGCCGCCCAGTACGTCGTAGTTGGCTGAAATTGTTTTGGTGGCATCGGCCACCAGCGGGTAGCGCACGCCGGCAATGCCGCCCTGGTCGCGCGGTAGCTGCTGCCAGGCCAGGTGGGCATACTGCGAATCGGTGGAGCAGCCCACCACGGCCACGTTGCGCTTTTCAAACTCGGCTAGCCGGTCCTGAAACGCCAAAATTTCGGTGGGGCATACCTTGCTGAAATCGGCCGGGTAGAAGTAGAATAGGACGTGCTTCTTGCCCAGGTAGCGGTCGAGCGAAAAGTCTTCTTCGATTTTGCCATCGACCACCGCGCTGGCGCGGAAGGAGGGAGCCCGTTTGCCTACGAGAACTGCCATGTTTTTTGGGGTATGAGGGTAGGAGTTGGGTATAGTTGGGCCGTGTACGCGAAATCGGGCCGAACGTCAGGAAAAGACCATCGGCGTAGCGCGAACTTTTAGCTCGCGTCCCGCCGGCCGCGCCTCCAAACGCCCCCATGCCTCGCGAACTAAAAGTTCGCGCTACGCGCACACGAACTGAAACGTGCCCCGCGTGCGCTGCTCCAGCAGCAGGCGCTTGCCCTGCGTGAGCGTGGCAATGCTGGCCGAATCGTAGTTCTTGATGGTGAACAGCAGCAGCCCGGTATTGTAGTGCAACACAAACTGCTCGCGCAGCAAATCGAGCAGCTGATGCACCCGCCGCTGCGAAAAATCGACGCACACCGAAAAGCTGATGGCCGAGTTCTGCATCACGTTAATCTTGAGCTTGGCCTGGGCCAGGGCCGCGAAAATTACGGCCATATTTTCCTCCGAGATAAACGAAAAGTCCTTGCTGGCGAAGGAGAGCAGGCACTGGTCGATTTTGCGGATGAAGGCCGGGGCCAGCGCCGCGTGCTGGCAGTCGTGGATGAGCGTGCCCTCGGCCGCCGGGTCCAGAAAGGACTTTACGCGCAGCGGAATGTTACGGTCGGCCAGTGGTTTCAGCGTTTTGGGGTGAATGACCGACGCGCCATAATACGCCATCTCAATGGTTTCGCGGTAGCTGATTTCGGGGTAGCGCACCGTATCCGGAAATATCTTGGGGTCGGCGTTGAGCAGGCCCGCCACGTCCTTCCAAATGGTCACCGACTCGGCCCGCAGGCAGTACGCCAGAATGGCGGCCGTGTAGTCGGAACCCTCGCGGCCCAGGGTGGTGGTGCGCCCATCGGCGGTGCCACCGAGAAAGCCTTGGGTTACGACAAGGCCGGTTTCGAGTAGCGTGGGCAGCGTGGTGGCCACTTGTTGCTCGGTAGTTTGCCAATCGACCTGGCCCTCGCGCCAGTTCTCGTCGGTGCGAATGAGCGGGCGGCAATCAAGCCAGTGCACCGGGCCAAACCACGCCAGCAGCTTGGCAATTACCGTGGAGGCCAGCAGCTCGCCGTAGCTCACCACCTGGTCGTATTGCTCGTCGTAATCGCCTTGCGGCTGCACGCTTTGCAGCTGCTGCCCCAGCGCCTGAAATAGTTTGGCAAGTGGCCTGTACACCGTTTCGCTGCCCATCTCATCCTGTACCAGTGTGCCTACCGTGGCCATGTGGTAGCGGCGCACTTCCTCCAGCTGGGCCAAGTAATCCTGCCCGGTATAGGCACGATTGAATATGTCTTCCAGCGCATTGGTCGTTTTGCCCATCGCCGACACCACAATTAGCAGCTGGCCATCCGCGCCATATTTTTTAACAATCTTCTGAAGGTTGAGAATCGCCGCCGCATCCTTTACCGACGCACCGCCAAATTTGTACACCTGAAATCCCTGTGCTTGCTCCATAGGCCCCAAAAGTAGGGCCGCCGCTTGCAAGTGCGGTTTTGTGGCTGCGCTGCTATAAGTCCTCAATGGTAGGCTAACAGTACAGGATGCTTTGGCCCGATAAAACCGTCCTCCGCCATAATTTCGCCGTTTTCCGACTGCCAAGCAACCGATTGCGCGCGCCAAACGGTGGTTTTACGGCCCCCGGCGAGTAGCTTTGTACGGCGTTCCCACCCCGCCATTTCGCTAGCAAACTCCCTTATGGACCACAATAAACTGGCCCTGCCCGTCGGCACTACCCTCGACCGCTTCATCATGCGCAAGCAGGAAGACTTCCCCTACGCCACCGGGGAGCTCTCGCAGCTCCTGCGCGATATCGCTCTGGCCGCCAAGATTGTTAACCGCGAAATCAACCGTTCCGGCCTCATCGACATTGCCGGGGCCTACGGTAGCCAGAACGTGCAGGGTGAAGACCAGCAAAAGCTCGACGTCATCGCCAATATTCGCTTCATCCGGGCGCTGCGCAACGGCGGCGAGGTCTGCACCATCATCTCCGAAGAGGACGATGAGATGATTCAGACTGGCAACAACCAGGGCAAATACGTGGTCGCCATCGACCCGCTCGACGGCTCCTCGAACATTGATGTCAACGTCAGCATCGGCACTATTTTCAGCATCTATCGCCGCTTGTCGCCCACTGGCCGCGAGGGCACCGCCGCCGACTGCATCCAGCCCGGCACCCACCAGGTGGCCGCCGGCTACGTCATCTACGGCTCCAGCACCATGATGGTGTACACCACCGGCAACGGCGTGAACGGCTTCACCTACGAGCATTCGCTGGGCGAATTCTTCCTTTCGCACCCCGATATCCAAACTCCCAAAACCGGCACCGTCTACTCCATCAACGAAGGCAGCTCCGACTCATTTTCGCCCGGTGTGGCTGAGTTCGTGCGCCAGTGCAAAGCCCAGAGCTTCTCGGCCCGCTACATCGGCTCGCTCGTGGCCGATTTCCACCGCAACCTGCTCAAAGGCGGCATCTACGTGTACCCCGCCACCGCCAAAAACCAGAACGGCAAGCTGCGCCTCATGTACGAGTGCAACCCGCTCGCCTTCATCGTGGAGCAGGCCGGCGGCAAAAGCAGCAACGGCCGCCAGCGCACCATGGAAATCGAGCCCAAAGTGCCGCACGAGCGTTGCCCCGTCTTCATCGGCAGCATAGACCTGGTCGAGCAAGCCGAAGCCTGCCTGGCCCAGGAAGCCGTTGCCGCCGCGAAAGAAGTCGTTGCCGCGAAGTAGTTAACGAGCCCCAGCGGGGCGATATGTCGATAGCTGCGCCATTGGTTGTCGTTTTCGAAGCCCTAGCGGGGCGGCACCCGTCCGAGCGAGTGTCGCCCCGCTAGGGCTTTTTCGTGTTGGCCAGCTGGGTTTACTACCAGTATGCCGCCCCGCTGGGGCTTAGTG
>JALYUH010000136.1 GCA_030853985.1 Bacteroidota bacterium
GAAACTGGTGCGGAATCTCGTCAATCGTCTCCGTCTGAATAGTGAAGCGGTAGCGGTTTTCGAGGTAAATCCGCACGTCGTTGTCCGAGCCGTTGGCGAGCTTGTCGCCCAGCACCCGCCGCCCGAAAACCGGCGCGGCCAGCCCCTTGGCCGGCGCGTACAGCAGCAGGGCATCGAGCAGGGTGAGCACGGCGAGCAGGCCCAGCGCAATTTTCATCGGTCCCAGCAGCCCGGGCAGGAAAAATGCCACCACAAAGCCGATAACGGCAGCGACTAGGGCCAGGAAAAAGCGCGGCGTGAGGAATAAGGTCATGATTAGCGCAATTGGTCGCGGACTTCCATCAGCGCGAAACCCAGCAAATTGGGGCCCTGCCATTGGGCCGGGTTGGCTGCCGCGGGCGAGTCGGCGGCCAGCCCAATGCCCCAGATTGCATCTACCGGGCTGGCCTCTACCAGCACCCGGTCGTTGGTCGAAAGCAGGAACTTCGCCAGCTCCTGGTTTTGACTAAACTTGTGCTGGTTGCCGGCAGTTACGATTTCAACCTTGTGCGTTTCCCAAACTTCGGGGGTAAAACCCTGAATCTCGCGGCCCAGCTTCTTGGCTTCGGCCGGGCTTTTAGCTGCCAGAATCCGGCCCAGGATAGCCTCATCGTTGAAAAGCCGCGCCTTCTCGGCCATCATCCAATGTTCCGTCGAGCGGTAGGTGAGGCCCGCCACCACGAAATCGGCGAGCCACCACTGGCTGAGGCAGGATTTGGTAAGGACACCGTCTTTGCTGGGCTGGTGGCCCCAGAAAAACAGGTATTTGACGCGGGCATCCTGCGCCAGCTGGTCGAGTAGCCAAGCGGTGGAATAGGTCATGGGAAATCGGGTTGGGGATTGCCGGTGCGAATAATAAGACGCAACACTTTGCGTCTTATTATTCGCACCGTTGGGCTGTCTTCGTTCAACGCTGAGACGCGAAGTGTCGCTTCTCTACAACATGGTTCTGGCGGCGCTACCGAGGCACCTCCACGCTCTGGATAATCTGCTGCACCACCTCATCGGGCGTGCTGCCTTCCATTTCGCGCTCGGGCGTGAGCATGATGCGGTGGCGCAGCACGCTGGGAGCCAGAAACTGCACGTCTTCGGGCGTCACGAAGTCGCGGCCGCGCAGGGCGGCCAGGGCTTTCGCGCCGTTCAGCAGGGCCAGCGAGGCGCGGGGCGACGCGCCCAGGTACAGGGCTTTGTGGGCCCGGGTCTGGCCCACCAGCTTGGCGATGTACTCCAGAATATTGGCTTCCACGCGCTGCTGGCGCACTTGTTGGCGCAGCTGAGCGAGGTCGGCGGCGCTGAGAATGGGCTGCACGGCCGCCAAGTAGGTGCTGCCTCGGCCGGCGTGGTGGCCGGTCAGAATCTGCACTTCCTCGGCCAGCGTGGGGTAGCCCACGTGCAGCTTGAACAGGAAGCGGTCGAGCTGGGCCTCAGGCAGGCGGTAGGTGCCTTCCTGCTCGATAGGGTTCTGGGTGGCGAGCACCAGAAAGGGCTCCGGCATGGTGTATGTGGTGCCGTCCTGCGTCACGGTGCGCTCCTCCATCACCTCAAACAGGGCCGATTGGGTCTTGGCGGGCGCGCGGTTGATTTCGTCAATCAGCACCACGCTGGCGAAAATGGGGCCGGGCCGGAACTCGAAATCGCCCTTGTTCTGCCGGAACACCGAGGTGCCCAGCACGTCGCTCGGCATCAAATCGGGCGTGAACTGGATGCGGCTGAACGGCACGGCCAGCGTGCGGGCCAGCAGCTTGGCCATCAGGGTTTTGGCCACGCCGGGCACGCCTTCGAGCAGCACGTGGCCATCGGCCAGCACGGCGGTGAGCAGCAACTCCAGCAAATCGGCCTGCCCGACGATGATTTTGCCAATTTCATCCCGAATGGCCGCCGTGCGGGCTACCAGCTGGGCAAAGTCGGTGCGCGGGGCGAAAGCGGCTTCGGTGAAAGCCGGGGCCGCATCAGGGGCGGCTGGGGTGGACAATTGGGGCGTCAGGTCGAGTTTTTCGGGTTCCATCTATAAAGTGCTGGCGTAGCCAAGTAAAGTCTGAACGGTTTCGTCGTCGGCGCAAATATGCCGGAGGTCGGTAAGGATTTTTTGGGCGTATTCGGGCGCTACCAGCTGGCGATGATAGCGCGTGAGGTCCTGCAATAATTCGCTAATATCGTCCCAGTCAATATCGGCCAGCAGCTCCTTTTCCGGAGCCGAAGCTTGCTTTTTGAACCGGTGGTTATCCCAGCGATACTTGATGAGGACGGCAAGCTTGGCAACGGTGAGCATGGCGAAAAGCAGTTGGCAGCGGGTTTCTCGCTTGAATATTGGGTGAAATAAGCAGCAAAAAAGGCGTAAAAAGGGGCTCAGTTAGGCTATAAATAAGTATTCACGGAATAAGTCAATTTCTCAAAAAGGCCAAATCCAGCTACAGTGCAAAAATAAAAATCAGCGCTGCGCCTCCCGCTTGAAGTCGTTGACGGCTGTGCTCAGCTTCAGCAATTGCGCGTCGGTCATTTGCGGGGCGGTGCGGGCAAAATTCACTAGCCGCAACAGCTCATCGACCCGCGGCCGGGGCACGCCCGACTTCTGGCTGAGCCGCTCGCGGAACTGCTCATCACCAAAATCGGGGCTGGGCTCCTGAAAGCGGGTGCGCAGGTAATCCACGAACAAGCTGACTTTCTTTTCCGCAATCAGCCCGTGGCTGCGGCCCTGCCGGTACAGGCCGGCCACCGTGCGCGTAAACAGCAGCGTAGTATTAGGCAATGGGTTGATGGTGGGAATGATGCGCTGCCGTCGCCGCGCGCCCATCACCATAAACAGCACCGCCCCGGCCAGCGTGAGGAAGTAGGCCAGCCGCAGCGGCTCATGCGCCATCAGCACCCGCAGCAGCGACTGACTGTCCGTCGGCCCCTGCTTCTGGTATTCGTCCCAGAACGTGCGGCGGGCCGGCAGGTAGCGCAGTGCTGCCACCGCAAACGGCTGGCTGCGCGGCTGCAAAAAGTAGCGGTTGCTGAACGCCGCTGGCACCGCGCAGAAGTAGAAATGGCCGCGCCCGAATGGCAGCTCCACGTACACGGGCCGGCCCTGGCCATCGGTGGCGAGGGTGTGGCCAGCGTGGCCGGGCTTCAGCACGAAGCGGTATTGGGCCGCGCTGGCCGGTAGCCGGCAGCGGCTAGCGGCCAGCGCCGGGTTGGTAAAGCGGAGTTCTACTGAGTCAGGTACAAGGGTAGGCCGCCGGCTCGCAAGAGGACGTGCTACTTGTTCGGCGCCAATGCCTAAAGTGTCGAAGTCAAAATTGTATAATATTTCCTCGGCAGCAATAAAAACAGCATTGCCATTCCGCACGAACTCCAACAGCGCCGTTTGCTCAAGTGGTAAAAGCTTGCCTTCGTTACTAATAAATAAATAATTGGCTCGCACATTACGAATCGGAAGAAACTGCTTGTGCAGGTTTCCGTCATTGTCCTCACGCTCAAACTGATGCTTGGCTAGGCGGCTAGCAGCAGCAAGTGAATCAGTAAGTATTGAGGCATCAATGGGCTCTTCGCCGGGCCTTTCGCCTTCGTCAGTTCCGGTGAGCTGGTTATAAGCTGGTTGGCGCACCACTTCGATGGAATCGGTGCCGAGCAGGCGGGGCAGCTGGTCGAACAGCGCGTAGGTGCCGTAGGGAATCTTGTCGGTGTTAATGTAGGTCGGCGTCCAGTCGAGCGGCTTGGGGCGGTGCGACTCCACCACCACGTACACCCCAAACAACAGGGCCAGCCCCACCATATACAGCCGAAACGTCGTTACGTAGCGCATTATCGGGCAGCGGCAAAAGAGGTGGACGAAGCGGCCGTGCGCACGGCGCGCTGGGCTGCGCGCACGGGCTGGTACTGCGCGGCCGTGAGCGGCAGCTCGCCGTACCACACGTACTCGAACTGGCGCGTGGCCACCCGAAACGCCTCGCGCAGCGGCCCGGCCGGCAGCTCGTGCAGGTAGGCGTGGTTGGTTTTGTTGGGCTCCCACAGCAGCCGGCCCTGGTCGCTGAGGTACTTCAGCACTTCGAGGTAGCCCAGGCGCACGGCCAGGCGGTAGTTGCCGGCCGCTTCGGCCTCGGCGAGGCGGGCCGGAAAATCCACGCCGTGAATGTCCTCGGCCAACACGTCGTAGGCCAGGCCCGTGCGGCGGGCCGAGCGGCCGAACGCGCCGGTCAAATCTACTTTCAGCAGCTTGAGCACCCCAAACACCAGCGCCGCCACAATGGCCGCGTACCAGCCGTACTTCCAGGTGAGGCGGCCGCCGGGCGTGCCCAGCATTCGCTCCAGCAGCCGGCCCACCCAATACCAGAACCGGTCCCAGAGGTTCAGGCCTTCGGGTGCGGCCTCGGCGTACTGGAAATTGGCATCGGCCCGCAGCTCGCGCAGGCGGGCTTCGTCGGGGTGGCGGGCGGGCAGGGGCGTGGTGCGGTCGGGCGGCAGGGGCCAGGCTTTGATGGCCGCGTTATCTTCCGTTAGTG
>JALYUH010000142.1 GCA_030853985.1 Bacteroidota bacterium
GGTCGCGCACCGAGTGCAGCGAGCAGGCGCGCAGGTCGTGGCCGTCGATGAGAATCTGGCCGGCGCTGGGGTCGTAGAAGCGGGGCAGCAGGTCGGCCAGGGTGCTTTTGCCGCCGCCGCTGCCGCCCACCAGCGCCACGGTCTGGCCCTTTTTAATGGTCAGGTTGATGTCGTACAGCACGGACGTTTCGCCGTAGCTGAAGCTCAGGTCGTGGAACTCGATTTCGCGCTCGAAGGGCGGCAGCACCGTGGCATCGGGCCGGTCGCGGATGGCGGGCTCAGTGTCGATGATGCTCAGCACCCGCTCGCCGGCCACCAGCCCGCGCTGGATGTTGCCGAACGAACTGGACAAGGCTTTAGCGGGCGTGAGCACCTGCGAAAAAAGCACGATGTAGGTGATGAACGAAGCCCCTTCCAACGTCGATTGACCGCTCAGAATAAGCGAGCCGCCGAAATACAGCAGTCCGGCCACCACCGACACGCCGGCAAATTCCGAAAACGGCGAGGCCAAATCCCGGGTGTTGTCGATGCGCCGGGCAGTACGGGCGTACTGGTCGTTCTGCTCCTCAAACTTGCCCTTGATGTAGTCCTGCGCATTAAATGCCTTGATGACGCGGATGCCGCCCAGCGTTTCCTCAATCACCGAAAGCATGGAGCCCAGCGTGCCCTGGCTCAGCTTGGCCTGCCGCCGCAGCCGCTTGGCCAGCGTGGCAATAATGCCGCCCGACAGCGGCAGCAGCACCAGCGTAAACAGCGTGAGCGGCACCGACATATAAAACAGCACCGCGAAATACCCCACAATGGTGAGCGGCTCCCGCACCACGGCCTGCAGCGTGTTCACCACCGAAGCTTCCACCTCCTGCACATCGTTGGTGAAGCGCGACATGAGGTCGCCCTTGCGCTCGTTGGCAAAGTAGCCCAGCTGCAGGCCGATGATGCGGTGGTACAGGTCGCGCCGCATGTTGCGGATAACGCGGGCCCGCACCCGCGCCACCAGCCGCAGGCTCAGGTACCGAAATACGTTGCTGAAAAACACCGAGGCCACCAGCACGATGCACGCAAAGAGTAACGCGCCCAGCTTGCCCCGTTCGGTAATCATCTGGGAGAAGTAGTAATTGAACGCCTGCGTCACATAATCCAGCGACAGCGCGAAGTGCGGCAGAACGGTGGGGGCCTTGGCCTGCATTTGGCCGGTTTTATCGAACAATACGTTCAGCAGCGGAATGATGAGCGCGAAGTTGCCAATGCTGAAAAAAATGCCCAGCCCGGTGTACAGCAGGTACAGCGGCACGAAATCGGCGTAAGGCCGCGCGTAGCTGAGAATTCTTAAATAGGTTTTCATGATTTCATTTAACAATTATCATTTATCATTTAACAGCCGTTTTGGTGGCCGAAATGATTAAATGGCATTGCGTAATTGGCGGGTAGAGCGAAGGGTAGTAAACAGCATTTTGCCCAATTCATCGGCATCGGCAAACATGCTCCCAAACATCTTTGACGTGATAAAATCGGTGCCATGGAGTAGCTGGAGCCAATATTTAGTTTCCAGGCATTCCTTGTAGGCGATGGAGATTTTGGCGGAAAAGTCGGCGTCCGAAATAGCGCCGTTGGCTTCCGTGACATTCGCGCCAATGCTGGTGCCACAGCGTAGCAACTGCTTCGACAAAATAGATTCGCGCTTCTCAGTCGATAGAAACTGATAGGCCTTCACCACCCGTACCGCAAAGGCATACGACTTTTCATAAAGCACATTTGCCTTGCCGCCAACCATCAGAACAGCTGTTAAATGTTAAATGATAATTGTTAAATGACTTAAAACTCGTGCAGGCGCTGCGCGATGTTCCAGCGCAGGGCCAGCGAGGCATACACTTCGTTGCCGTCGAGGGCGGGCGTGAGCGAATACGTCTGGTGCCGGGCAATGAGCTTGGCGTCGAGAAACAGGTTGAGGCGCGGCTGGTAGGTGGCCGTAAAATCGGTGTGCAGCAGGCGGCTCTTGTTGCCCTGGCCGTTGCGGTTGCCAAACTCCATCGGGTAGGAGGTGTAGGGCGTGATGGGGTTGCCGCCGTAGTTGGTGATAAAGCCCGCCGGCGAAGCGGTATTGGACCCGCTCCGGCTGATGGGACCGGTAGTAATAAGCTCGCCGGCGGCGTTGGAGCCGTAGTCCAGGCCCTGCTCGGTGTAAATGGCTTTGGCCACCAGCATCAGGCGGGGCAGGGGCTGGTAGCTGAGCACAAGCAGCACCTCCGTCAGGTTGGCGCCCATGGGGTGGGCCAGGGGCTGCATGTAGTGCGTGTAGGCGGTGTAGGGGCTGGCGTGCTGGTAGGTGTAGGGCCGGATGTAGTTCAACTCGGCCTGCAAATCGAGGTTGCGGATGCCGGCCACGTCCACGTACTTGCCCCCCACCTGCAGGGCCTGCTTGTTCGACCACCAGCCGTTGCCGGCCCGGATTTCACTCAGCTTGAACTCATCCAGCACCACCTGCCCGTAGAGCTGCGCCGTGTGCAGGATGTTCCACTTGAAGTCAAGCCCCAGCAGGGCATTATCGGCCGAGCCGGTTTGCTGCTCGATGGCCCGGTAAAAGATAAGCGGATTGAAGTACTGCAGCTCCGGGCCGCGGCCAGGCCGGCCGGCCATCTCCGACTCAAACAAGCCGATGTTGAGGTTCGACGTCACGTCCAGGCTCAGGTGGTGCAGGGCCAGGTATTTCTTGCCGTACACCTCATCGACCGGGCTGCCGGCCGCGTTGTAGCTGCGCCGGGTGGTCAGCTCCGCGAACAGGTTCTGGTAGTTGAACTTCCAGATGCGGGTGTTCAGCTTCAGGAAGAAGTACGGCGTGCTGTAGTCGCTCAGAATCAGGGAGCGGTAGCCGTTGCCGATGAAGTTGCGGTCGTGGCCCAGCTGCACGTTGATGTGCTCGGTAGCCGCGTACGTCACGTAGCCCCGCGCCGAGAAAAAGTCGTAGGCCGAGCCACCCACGGTTTTGAAATACTTCCAATAGCCCTCGTGCGGCACAATGGTGTCGCGCACAATACGGTTCTGCACGTACTGCGGCACGCCCTGCTGGTTGTCGGTCAGGAAGGCATAAAAGCCCAGGCGCTGGTCGATACTGCCTTCCACCTGCACGCCGCGCGTGTTCACGTAGCGCAGGCCGTCGGTGCCGGGGTTCTGGTTGTCCTTGCCCGCCGACAGCAGCGCCACTGGGTTCACGCGCAGCGTAAAATCCTTGCTCTCGACGTGGTAGAAATCGGTTTGGTCGCGGTAGAAGTAGTTGAGGAATGGCCGGGCGCTCTGGTTCGCCTCGGTGCCCAGGGCCGAGTTGGCCCAGTTGTCTTTCAGCAGGTATTGGGCATTGAAGCGGTCGGCGCG
>JALYUH010000227.1 GCA_030853985.1 Bacteroidota bacterium
GGGTGAGGGTGGCAAACTCGACCGGCGCGCCAGCCTCGCCGTGCACGGTGCCCGTGAGCGGGGCCGTTTGCTGGGCCGCGCCCGCCAGGGGCAGCAGCCCCAGCAGCAGCAGCGCTAACGGGCGAGTTGTCAAGCCGGAAGCTAAAAACCGGAAATGCAGCGACGGCGTAAAGTCGGGCATGGGCGAGCAGGTTGGGTAGAAATCGAAGGGTGGACCCGCTATAGCTTCATTCGGCTCAAATGCGCGAACAAATCCGTTCGTGGCAAAAGCGGCGGATGGGGAAGCAGGCGGTTTGTGCTGAACGAATTAGGGGGCGAAGCAGGGTATAAAGATGAGACAATGCGGGCGCTATTCCAAAAGCTGCGCTCGTTTTAGTGCGACCTGGGCGGTAAATTCGCCCCATGCTGCCCGAAACCATTGCCCTGCCAACCCTGGCCGGCCTGCCCGCCGCCGCCGCGCAGCTCAGCACCGTGCTTGCCGAAGCCGGCTGCTCGGTAGTCGCCTTCGAGGGCGAGATGGGCGCGGGCAAAACCACGCTCATCCGCGCCCTGTGCGCCGCCCTGGGCGTGGCCGACGACGTGAGCAGCCCCACCTTCGCCCTGGTGAACGAGTACCGCGATGGCCGCGACCAGCCCGTGTATCACTTTGATTTTTACCGCATTGAATCGGAAGTCGAAGCCGAGCGCATTGGGGCGAGCGAGTATTTCGATTCGGGGTATCTTTGTTTGGTGGAATGGCCTGCCCGGGTGGCGGGTTTATTGCCGCTGCCTTACCTTGAGGTTGGTATTCATGTGCAGCCCAACGAAAGTCGGGGAATTGAATTAAAAATTATAAATTAAGAATTGAAAACGGTTCGCACCTTTGTTCTATGAGTGTGCTCGCTACTAATTTTTTATAATTTGTAATTCACTATTCATAATTTATAATTCAAAAAAATGCCCGAGCAGCTACCTTCCGGATTTGAGTCTTTGGCCACTAGCCGCGCCTACTTCACGCAGGAGTCGATGCTGGCCGTGGAAACACGCAAGCGCAAGCTGTTCATCGGCATGCCGCGCGAAACCTCGCTCCAGGAAAACCGCCTCGGCCTCACGCCCGAAGCCGTGCAGCACCTCGTTTCGGCCGGCCACGAAGTCATTATGGAAGCTGGTGCGTGCGAGCCCAGCAAGTACGCCGACCACGATTATTCCGAAGCCGGCGCGCAAATTGCCTATTCCACCGAAGAGGTTTTTAAGGCAGATATTCTGCTGAAGGTGGCCCCGCCCACGCTTGAGGAAATCGAGTTGCTGCACTCCGGCCAAACCCTGATTTCAGCCCTGCAAATGGGCTCGATGACGCCGGACTACATCGCGGCCCTCGCCCGTAAGAAAATAAATGCCATTGGCTTCGAGCTGATGAAGGACCCCAGCGGTGCCCGCCCCGTAGTGCGCGCCATGAGTGAAATCGCGGGCTCGACCGTGATGCTGATTGCGGCCGAATACCTGGCCCGCTCCAACGAGGGCAAAGGCATTATTCTGGGCGGTATTACGGGCGTGCCGCCGTCGCAGGTAGTTATTCTGGGGGCCGGCACGGTGGCCGAGTACGCCGCCCGCGCCGCCACCGGCCTCGGGGCCGAGGTGAAGGTGTTCGACAACCACCTCTACAAGTTGCGCCGCCTCAAGCACAACCTGGGCATGCAGCTATATACCAGTACCTTGGATACGTTTGCACTGAGCCAGCAAATCCGCCGGGCCGACGTGGTGATTGGCGCGCTGGCGGTAGAAGACGGCCGCATTCCCTTCATGGTGCCCGAGGAAATGGTGGCTAGCATGGCCCCCGGCTCCGTCATCATCGACGTGAGCATCGACCAGGGCGGCTGCTTCGAAACCAGCGAGATGACCAGCCACCACAAGCCCGTGTTCCGCAAGTACGACGTGGTGCATTACTGCGTGCCCAACATCGCCTCGCGCGTGCCCCGCACCGCCACCAACGCCCTGAGCAACATCTTCACGCCCATCCTCCAGGAAATCAGCCAGCACGGCGGCATCATTGAGGTGCTGTTTACCAACGAGCATTTCCGCAGCGGCGTTTACATCTATCGCGGCTCGCTAACTAATGCGATGATTGCGAAGAAATTTAATTTGCGGTATAAGGAATTGGGGCTGCTGATTGCGGTGCGTAATTAGGTGAATTGAGCATAATTCCCCCAGTGTAAATTTTTCGATTCTTACTTTGGATTTGTGCTAATGAAATCGAAGCCAACGGTTTGCTTCTAATGACCAGTGCAGTATCAATTGTACTGGTTAATAATAGTCATTCGCAAATCAGCTTTGCTGATAAACAAGAAATTGCGATGATAAAGGAATTTTACACGCTTACATTACAGCGGCTTCTACACCTCTACCAGTGGCCCATAGGCCAGCAGCTAGCAGCCAAATTGCAGCAACTGTCTCCTCATTGTTTGGGACATTGCCGAAGTAAAATGATAGCCACGCCAGCCGCCTCAAACCGGCTGGTTGAGCGACCGGCGGAAGGCAAGGGTACCTAGGGCGTAGGCCAGCACGTCGAAAGGGTCAGAAATGGCGTGGGCCGAAAACTGGGGTAACAGGGCTTCAAACCAAACCGAGATGCCTAACCAGGTGGCCAGCAGCCAAGCATCGGGGAAAACGAAGGTGGCTGGTTGCGGGCCCAGCCAGCGCTGCGCGGCCAGCGCCAGGGTGAGCAGCACGGGCAGGGCTAGCAGGTCGGCTAGGTAGGAGGTGAGTGGCGTTGGCAATGTCGCGTGTAGCACGCGGCGGTTGAGCTGTAGCAGACCGTGCAGCAACACGGCCCCTACAAACAACGGCTGCCGAAACTCGGGCCACGGCCGCATCTTAAGCTGCTACCATTGTGACCAGCCAAACCAGGAACGCCATAGTAGCCGCGAAAAGGAGCTGGCCGCCGCGCACGATAGTTTTGAAAAACCGGACAAGCGGTCCATCATCGGGGTTGATTTCGATTAATAGTACGCCGGGTTTTGCTGATTGCCCAGCTTCTCGCGGGCGATGGCATTTTGCAGCGCGCGCGGGTCGAGTAAGGCGCCGCAATGCTCGCAATGGTCGGTGGGTGCCAACTGCCAAACCGACCATTGGTAGCAGTTAGGGCACTTTTTGGTTGATTGTGGGGCAGGCGAGGGCATATCTTTTCTTACGTACAAACCTGCTTATGGTGAAAAAAGGGTTCGGCCCTGGAGTCGGGTATCGGGTGGTTATTGGGCGCTCGTTCCATTGTCAACAGTTCCTGCGCCTCTGGCAGCAGTGCTTCGGCCAGCAACTGGCGGCTTAACTGTGGCAGTGGCAGCGCAAGTTACGGGGTGTCGTCACGGGGTTTGTTGAGGAGGAATTACAACACTTAATTCAGGTAACCAGGGCATTTGCTGGTAGTGTGAGCGCGCCTATGGAGCGCAATTTGTAAATTCTAAAAAGGATATTCCGACGTGGCGTACCAACTACGGGCAAGAATCAGCCGTAATTGCGGTTTCATTCAACTCTGCCCGTTATATGGAAATCCTAACCCTTTACAGTCATTTCACCGATTTAACCTGGCTGCCGGCGCTTGTGCAGAAGCACTTTCCGGATAGCCGCATTGTCCCAATATATGGCGAAGATGGGCAGCAGCGGCTCGAAGTAGCCCTAACTGCCCCAGCTTCGGAGCTGGTGCTGCAAAGCCGCCAGCGCCTCCGGCCCGGCTATGAGCTAGCGCAAATAGAGGATGAGTTGACGCAAAATCTGTTGGGCATGCGGCACTTTGTGGAGGACTTGCCGGCCGAAAACCCGGAGTTACGCAAGCGGCTGGTAGCCAAAATTGGTACGCTCAACACCGAGTTGAGCGTAAAAAGTGAGGACGGATTTGAGCCGGAAATGGGGGCTTTCGTAACCGCACTGGCGGAAAAGCTGGATGCCGTTATTTTCGCTAGTCCCAATTCGGTATTTCCCCGATTACTGACGCAGGCTTTCTTGAATTCGCAAGGCCAGATTTTGCTTGACACGGAAGGGCGAAGCGAAGCCACCGAATTGCCGGTGAGCATTGATGCCAAATACTTTGAGCCAGCGGCGGTAGCACCCGACCAGCAGGCCCGAAAAGACCGTTCGGAAGCACTGCTACGCGCTCGGAATATCCTCGTGATGCCCACGCTGCCAGCCGTGGAAAGCGAGACAACCGTCGTTATCCGGCCAATTGATGAAATCGTGAATCGTGCCCTGGCCCTGTGCTATATCGGCCTGAAAAGTGAAGGGACCGACGCCGAGACGCTGGCTAAAGTAGCCCATCAATTCAATGTGCTCGACAAGTTCACGCCTCAGGAAAAAAGCTATGTTGATGCGCTCAAACCCACGGAGCAACAAGCCATCGAGGCCAACTGGCGCTACGAAAGTCTGCACGTACTACTTTGGGCGCTGGGCTACGTGCCGGCCCTTACTTTCCCGGATACGACCTGCGATGTGGGCGCTGATGTCGGGCATTTGGCGCAGCGTAGCGAATTTGAGTTTCGGGCCGAAGCAAAGCTTCGGACTCCGGCCGAAATTCTGGATGCCCTCGACCTGATATACCGCTGTTCATGGGCTTGCGTCAACGGCCGGATTAATAACCAAGCAATACCCGACGGCCTCGATGGAAGTGTGGTTTATGAGTGGCACTACGCCTTAAACTGGCTAACCAACTACCAGAACCAGCCCTGGGACGATGTGCGGACCGATACGTAGTCGGCCGAGCGCGCAATATTAATTGCCTGAAATAATATTTTAAGAATGCCGAAAAAAAGCCAGGGCCCAATTCATGTTATGAGTTGGGCCCTGGCTTTTTTCGGCCCAGCGCAGAATTGCTGGTAATGAGATTTACTGGCCAAGGAGCAGCACTTTCCACGCTTCTCTCAGCCGACCTTCGGCCAGCAGCTGGCGGCTCAGTTGCAGCAGTTGCTGCTTCAGTTCCGGGGCATCGTCGCGGTGTTTGTTGAGGAGGTAGGCTACCATTGGTTCGGTTTTGAATTCCTCGACTTGCTCCGGCGTGGGCAGGGCATCGCGCTCGATGTTGGCGAGGCGGCCCAGCTCGTTGCCGGTGAGCACGTCGGAGGTGCGCAGGTGCTCGGGCAGCTGGTCGATGCCGATGCCGATGTGGCGGTTGGGCTTGGGCACTTCGAAGAGGCTGCTGCCGCTGGCGCGGCAGTACCAATCGCCGCCGAGGCGGGCCACGGCGTCGAGCTTGAAGGGGTCGATGCCGGTGGCGTTGGGCAGCAGAATATCCTGGCGGAAGTGGGCGCGCACCACCCGGCAGATGATGAGATTGCCGGCCCCGTTGTTCTGGCCCAGCTCGATAATCTGCTCCACCACGCACTCGAAGGCGGCGGGCGCTTCGGCCACGCGAGGCGGGCGCACCAGCTCGGAGGCCAGTTCGGTGAGGCCGGCTTTGGTGAATTCGTTCACGCTTTTGCCGTACTCGGTGCTGGACAGGGACATCTGCTCCACCAGGGCGTAATCGCAGATATTGATGACGACTTCGGCTACCTCGCGCACGTTTTGCAGGGTATGCTTTTGGGTGTTGTCGCGCACGCGGTTGGCGGGCGAAAACACCAGAATGGGCGGGTTCGAGCTAAAGGCATTGAAGAAGCTGTAGGGGCTTAGGTTCACGCGGCCTTCCGCGTCGATGGTGCTGGCGAAAGCGACGGGGCGCGGGGCCACGGCGCCAACCAGAAACGGGTGCCACTGGGCGGGCGTGAGGTCGGCAGGAGTGAGGGAGTGGAAATTGGGCGTGGTAACGGGCATAGGTGAAAAGCGAGCAGGTGAGTGCCCAAAGCTAAGTGGCTTGGGGCATGAAATTAGTTCTGTCATCGCGGTTGCTGCTTGGCTACTGCGCATCGGCGCAGGCAGCGGGGAAGCCCAAGGCTGCTGCTGCCTACAATGCCAAGCCAACGACACGCTGCCCCGCTCGATATGCGCCGTCTGGGCCTGGCCGTGGATGCGCTGATGGCCACCGTATTGGTGGGCCCTACTAATGCGCGCACAACCACTTGTTTGCTAAACTGATATATGTTTGCTAAATAGCTGTAGCTTTGGCGTACTCCCCAAACGATTGTGCCCCATGACTGCGCCCGCCTGCCCCAAATGTGAATCGACGGAAGCTACTAAAAGTGGCGTTATCAATGAGCGGCAGCGGTTTCGGTGCCGACAGTGCGGCTACCACTACACGGTGGCGAAAGTGGGCCGCGAGGTCGATAGCTACTACGTTATCAAGGCGCTGCAGCTCTACATTGAGGGCGTGAGCTACCGGGAGATTGAGCGCCTGCTGGGCGTAAGCCACGTGAGCGTGATGAACTGGGTGAAGAAATACGGCGTGAAAGCCCCGCGCCAGCCCGACTACCATCCGACCTACAAAATCCTTAACCACAAGGAGCTGGCGGAATTTTTTCAGGTGCCGGGCAACCTGAAGGGGGCCGGCATGGTGGTAACGGAGCTGGGCGATAAGTTCATGGTGATTCGCTGGGAGCGGTTTCGGGCTGGGTAGGGGCGCGGGGGTATAGTTGCTTAGCAAAACGATAGCGGCCGGGTAGCTGGCAGCACAGAATGGGTGCTACTTCACCAAACCAACGGCTTTGGCCGGAGTGGCCATTGGCGGAACTGCTGCAGAACCTGCTTCTGCGGTGGCCTGCCGGCTGGCCGCGTTTCTGTTCCACCAACTTTCCCACCCCATGCGACACACTCGCTACGCTTTGGCCCTCGGGGGCTTACTATTCACGGGAGCCGCGTTCGGCCAGGTTGCGCCGCCCGCTACGGGCACGGCTGCTCCGCCCGCCGCCCCCGCCCCGCCCCCCACGCCGGTAGCGCCGGCTAAGTCGGCCCCCTACGGCGGCGGCATGAAAATCAACATCTCGCCCGACGGCTCCAAGTACCTGCGTTTCCTGCTCTGGACCCAGGTGTACGCCCGCTATTCGGAAAATAACACCGGCACCCTGCGCGCGCCCAACACGCCTAAGGAAAGCCAGGTTGATTTCGGCATCCGGCGTTCGCGCATGGTGATAATGGCCCAACTCAACCCGCGCTTTCTGGTGTATACGCACTTGGGTATCAACAACCAAAATGTGGTGAGCGGTGGCGTAGCTCCTGCTACCGACGGCAAGAAGCCCCAGCTCTTCATTCACGAAGCCGTGACGGAGTACAAGGTGAACAAGTACCTAAGCCTCGGGGGAGGGCTGCACTATTTCAACGGCATTTCGCGCCTCACCAACGCCAGTACCACCAGCATTCTGCCGATGGACCTGCCGCTGACCAACTTCCCCACCATTGAGACCACCGACCAGTTTGCGCGCTGGCTGGGTATCTACGCCAAAGGCCGCATTGCCAAGTTCGACTACCGGGTGTCGATGAGCGATGCTTTCCTGACCAATCTGGCCAGTACCCCGCTGAGCCTGGGTTCCACTCTGGCGGGCGTCAGCACCGGTACGGGCGTGGCCAACTACAACCCGCAGAATACCAGCCACGTGTACCAGGGCTACTTCAGCTACAACTTCCTGGAGCCCGAGGCGAACCTGCTGCCATACACCCAAGGTACGTACCTGGGTACCAAGCGGGTGTTCAGCATCGGCACAGGCTTTTTGTACAATAAGGACGCCATGTACTCGCGCTCGTCCGGCAGCGTGGTGCCCGTAACGCCAGCCGTGTCGGCCGACCCGTTCAGTACCATTGCTACCAACAAGCACGACATGGTAATGCTGGGTTTCGACGCATTTTACGATGCGCCGCTGGACACGACTTCGCGCACGGCCATCACCCTCTACGGGGTGTACTACAACTTCAACATGGGCCCGAACTACGTGCGCTTCGTGGGAGCCGAGAACCCCGGCTACGGCACCGCCGCCCTGCGCGGCAACGCCGTGCCGCAGTCGGGCACCGGCGGGGTATTCTACGGCCAGGTGGGCCTGCTGCTGCCCAAAAACCTGTTGGGCCCCAAGGCGCGCCTGCAGCCCTACGTGGCCTACCAGCACGCCAACTACGAGGGCCTGAAAACCTCGGATGGCAGCACCAAGGGCGTGAATATCATGGACGCCGGCCTGAACCTGCTGCTCGACGGCCACAACGCCAAGGTGACGCTCAACTACCGCCCACGCCCCGATTTCACCAACGTGAACGACGTGAAATACCGCCCCGAAATCACGCTGCAAACGCAGGTGTTTCTGTAGGGCCGGCTCGCTCCTTTTTGCTGCATCCTCAATTTTAATTCTTGAAACGAAATGGAACAGAGCTTGAACCCGCCCTACGCGGGGGCGGACACCGCCATCGCGCACGACAATAACACGACCTCCAACAGTACCATCTGGCAGGTTATTACGGCCTCGTCAGTGGGCACTGTGATTGAGTGGTACGACTTCTACATTTTCGGGTCGCTGGCCGCCATTATCGGGCCGGTGTTGTTTGGCTCGAAGGGCAAGATTGAGGATACGCTGCTGGGCGCGCTGGCCGTGTTTGGGGCGGGCTTCGTGGTGCGGCCGTTTGGGGCCATGTTCTTCGGCCGGCTCGGCGACATGATTGGCCGGAAATACACGTTCCTGGTGACGCTGCTCATTATGGGCGGGGCCACGTTCATCACCGGCCTGGTGCCGAGCTACGATAAAATCGGGCTGGCGGCCCCGGCCATTGTAGTGGTGTTGCGCCTGTTACAGGGCCTGGCCCTGGGCGGTGAATACGGCGGGGCCGCCACTTACGTAGCCGAGTACGCCCCCGATGCCAAACGCGGCTACTTCACCAGCTTCATTCAGATAACGGCCACCGGTGGCCTTATCCTGAGTATTTCGGTTATTCTGATTACCCGCAAGTTGATGGGCGAAGATGCGTTCAAGGAGTGGGGCTGGCGCATTCCGTTCCTGCTCTCGGGTTTCTTGCTGGTCGCTTCGTATTACATCCGGCGTAAGCTGCACGAGTCGCCGCTGTTTGCCAAGGCCAAAGCCACCGGCACCACCAGCAAAAGCCCCCTGCGCGATTCGTTCATGAACCCGATTAACCGTCGCCTGGTCCTCATCGCCCTGTTTGGCGTAACGATGGGCCAGGGCGTGATTTTCTACACCAGCCAGTTTCAGGCCTTCACCTTTATGAATGCCACGCTCAAGCTCGATATCGTGCATTCGAGCATCATCATGGTGGTGGCCATGCTGCTGGCCACGCCACTGTTCGTGTACTTCGGCTCGCTGTCGGACCGCATCGGTCGCAAGAAAATCATCATGACCGGCATGATTTGCGGGGCAATTTTCACCATTCCGCTCTTCTACGGCATTAAGGCGTTTGCCGGGCCGCTCACCGAAATCACACCCGCTACGGTGGATGCCGCCGGCAAAGCCGTGCCTGCCGTGATGAAAGCCCTCGCGCCCAACATCCCGGCCATGATTGCGCTGGTGTTCTGCCTCGTGGTATTCGTGACGATGGTATACGGCCCGATTGCGGCCTACCTGGTGGAGCTGTTCCCGACCAGCGTACGCTACACCTCTCTCTCGGTGCCCTACCACATTGGCAACGGCGTGTTCGGCGGCTTCGTGCCGCTGATTGCCACGGCCATTGGCGTGTGGGCGGCGGCGCAGCCGGCCGGCACCTTTGCCAAAGAGCACAGCAGCCTCTTGGGGCTGGTGTATCCGGTCACGATTGCCCTCATCTGCTTCTTGGTAGGCATGGCCTTGATGAAGGACGTGCGCAACGTGAAACTGATTGACGAACAGCCCACCGCTTAATTCCTGGCATCCCTGCGGTACGGTACGAAAGTCCCCC
>JALYUH010000230.1 GCA_030853985.1 Bacteroidota bacterium
AAGTAGCCATGTGGCATAAGCTTTAGCTTGTGCGTTGCTTATCCTGCCACGCACAAGCTAAAGCTTATGCCACCTTCCACCCCCGCCCACCGGCCCTACGCCGCCCTGCCGCTGCTGTGGGCCGCCGTGGTGCTGGTGCTCACGCTCACCCCTGCCAATGAAATGCCGCGCACGCCCGTGTGGGAGCTGTTGTCGTTCGACACGGCCGCCCACGCGGGCGTGTTTTTCGTGCTGGCCGGCCTCAGCTGGTTTTCGCTCGGCCGGCAGCGCCGCTGGCCCCGGCTGGCCCGCCACGCCGGGGCCGCTGCCTTTACCGCCAGCCTATTGCTCGGGGCCCTGATTGAGGTATTGCAGATGACCATGCGCCTCGGCCGCCACGGCGAGTGGTCGGACCTGCTGAGCGACGGGCTGGGTGCCGCGCTGGCCGTGGGGCTGGCCACCGCCTGGGCCACCCGCGCCACCCGCCGCCCCCCCGTAGCGGCCGCTGCGGCCCTGCTGCTGGCCGCTGCTACGCTGTGGCCGGCCCCGGCGCAGGCCCAGAATAAAATGCGCGCCCGGCGCATCATTAAGGCGTTGGCCGCGCCCAAAATGCACGGCCGCGGCTACGTGCTGCAGGGCGAGCACCTGGCCGCCGCCTACCTTTGCCAGCGCTTCCAGGCCCTGAAGCTGGAGCCTCTGGCGCCCGATTACACGCAGTCCTTTACCTTGGATGTCAATACCTTCCCGTGCGGCGTCGCGGCCTCCATTCGGGCCGAGGGAGAGGGCCGGGGCTGGGGCTGGCCCACCGGCACGGCCTGCATCGCGGCCCCCAACTCGGCCGCTGGCAACGTGAAGGCCCGCCTGCTGCTGCTCGATACGCTGGTCTTCACCCAGGCCGCCGTGCGCGCCCGCTACCTGCGCACGCCCTGGCCCCAGCGCGTGCTGCTCATGCGCGCCGCCGATGCTGCCCGCCTCGCCCGGTTTCCGGCCCTGCGTGAGCGCCTCAACACCGCCGCCGCCTGGATTACGGTGGTTACCAAGCTCACGGCCTCGCTGGCCGCCGAGCAGGCCCCCCAGCCCCGCGTGGAGGTGCTGGCCAGCAAAGTCCCGCTCTGGCTAGATAAGGCCATTTTTGGCGATACCGCAATCAACGCCCTCGAGGGCCGCACCGTGTGGGCTACCGTGCGCGTCGGGGCCCAGCTGCAGCGCAGCTACCAAACCCAGAACCTGGCGGCCGTGGTGCGCGGCACCGCGCGCCCCGATTCGTTCTTGGTCGTATCGGCGCACTACGACCACCTCGGTATGATGGGGCCGCACGTGTACTTCCCCGGGGCCAACGACAATGCCAGCGGCGTGGCGCTGTTGCTGGAACTGGCCGCCCACTACGCCCGGCCCGAAAACCGCCCCGCTTATTCGGTCGTCTTCCTGCTCTTCGGAGCCGAAGAAGCCGGCTTGGTGGGCTCTGAATACTTCGTGCAGCACCCGCTCGTGCCCCTCAGGCGCATCAGGTTCCTGCTGAACCTCGACCTGCTGGGCACCGGCGAAAAGGGCGCTACCGTCGTGAATGGCCGCGTATTCGAACCCGCCTACCGCCGCCTCACCGCCCTCAACGACGCGCACCACTACCTGCCCAACCTGGCCGCCCGCGGCCGCGCCGCCAACTCCGACCATTTCCCCTTCTCCGAAGCCGGCGTACCGGCGTTTTTTCTCTACACCCGCGGCGGCAGCGCCGCCTACCACGACGTGAATGACAAGCCCAAGGCGCTGTCGCTCATCGGCTTCAACGGGGCCTACGGGCTAGTACGCGATTTTCTGAATGAGCTGGGCGCGGCTCCCGCGCAGCGGTAGGGGCGGGGCCTACCGGGTATAACCCCACCCCTATACTCCCTCCGGCAAGCACATAAAAAAAGCGGTAGCCGAACCGAAGTTCAACCACCGCTTTCCGGCATAAGTAGGCGATTCGGGGCTTAGCCTTTGGCTTTCAGCGAGAGCATGATTTGCTTGGCGATGGGCTCCCACTCGGGCTTCTGGCGGTCGGCACAGTTGAAGGTGCAAATCATCAGTTTGCCTTCCACGTCGGTGAAGAACACCAAGGTGTACACTTCGTGGCCCATTTCGGGCTTCATGAATTCGAGGTAGCCCACTTTGCGGTTGTTGATGTTTTTCACGCCATCGCCGAACCAGGTAGCCTCTTTGTACTGCTTGTGGTAGGTTTTGCCAAACGAAGCGGCATATATGTCCACCATGTCCTGGTCGGCATCGTTGTCGCTGTAGTTGAAGGCGAGGCTGATGAGGTTGTTGTTGGTGAAGATGACGCTGGGGCGGCTCTGGGCCTTGGCGTAGGCGAAGTCCATCTGCTGCTCGGTCATTACTTCGAAACCCTTGGGAATCAGAATTTCAACCCGCTCGCTAAGTACACGCTTCTTCACCAGTTCAATCTCGGACAACGGCTTGGCAGCCGTTAGTAATATGCCCAGAATACAAAGTAGTAGTGTAGATTTCATATGATTAAGGATAAGAGGTGAGGGTAGTAAGCTGTTTTCGGGTAGCCAAGTTAGATACAATATTCAATAATCCAACTTTCTGGTTACAAATATTGCGGATTATTTTTTCCCGGCCAAGTCGTCAGCCATTTGCCAAGTAATAATGGCCTAATAATCGGTAGGTTGGGTAGATAAGAAAAAAACGTGCCAGAATAAAAGTCGGAACATGACAACCGGACAAGGAAGCTTGTTTTGTAATTCGTTTTATTAGATTAATTCAATTTTAGGGAAGGTGTTTTCGATGAACGACGGTAAATTCACGGCGAATAAAAAGTGCGGTTTTGGCAGCCTGACAAATCAGCCTATAAAATATTGTTGAGCTGCTCCTTAATCTTTTCCAATTCTTCCTTCATGCCCACCACGAGGTGCTGCACGGTGGCATCGTTGGCCTTGGAGCCGATGGTGTTGATTTCGCGGCCGATTTCCTGGGCCAGGAAGCCTAACTTCTTGCCCACGGCCTCGTCGGGCTGATTGACGGCCTGCTCGAAATAGGCCAGGTGGGCGGCCAGGCGCACTTTCTCCTCGGCGATATCCAACTTCTCTATGTAGTATAACACCTCCTGCTCGAAGCGGGTAGCGTTGAACTGCTCGTGGCTGGTGAGCTCGGCGAGGTGCCCGGCCAGGCGTTGGCGCACGTGCTCGATGCGGGCGGGGTCGTGGGCCTCCACGGCGGTAAGCTGCTGGCGGATGGTAGCCACGTAGCCCAGAATTTCGGTGGTCAGGGTCTGGCCTTCGTCGTGGCGGAACTGCTGCATGGCAGCCAGCGCCTCGGTGAGGAGGGGCTGCAGCTCGGGCCAGGGCGTTTCCTCGGCGGCGGGCTCGGCCTCGCGCAACTCGGTGGCGCTGGGGATGACGCCGGGCAGGCGCAGGGCGGCCAGCAGGGTGTCTTCGCCGGTGGCGATGCCCAGACTTTCGGCCACGGCCCGCAGCTCGTGGTAGGCTGCTACCAGCGCTTCTTTATTGAGGGTGGCGGCGGCGCGGGCGGCGGCGGGCCGCACGAAATCGAGGTTGAGGTTGACTTTACCGCGCAGCAGGGCTTTGGTGACGGTATTGCGGATTTCGAGCTCGTGCGGCATTAGGAAACGCGGCAGGCGCAGGGTCAGGTCCATGGTTTTGGAGTTGACGGAGCGCAGCTCGACGGTGGCGGCGTAGGTGTCGGTTTCGCGGTGGGCCTGGCCGAAGCCGGTCATGGAGAGAAGCATAGAGGCAATGAGCAATGAGCAGTTGGCAATTAACAATCAATCAGTAAAAGCCACTGCGGATAATTAAGGAGGGGGACGAAGGTAAGCGGCCGGCGGGGAGGAGCGGAGAGCTGTGGCCGACGCGGAGCGAAGAAGGGCATGTGTTACGGTAATGTTATATAACGAACTGAAATACAACAATTCGGCAACGCCCCTGCGGCCGGGGCCGCCGTTTCAGGGCCAGAACTTTGCAGCCGCAATCAACTCATACCCCAACTCATGTTTGTGCGAACTCGCTTTACTCGTATTCTTCTCTTGTTGAGCCTGCTGGCGTGGTCGCCGTGGGCGCAGGCGCAGGTAACGACCTCCTCCCTGACGGGCAAGGTGACCTCCGACAAGGGCGAAGAGCTGATTGGCGTGACCGTGGTGGCCACCAACGTGCCCACCGGCACCAAGCGCGGCACCGGCACCGAGCCCGACGGCCGCTTCACCATTCCGAACCTGGCCCCCGGCGGGCCCTATCAGGTAACCGTGACGTACGTGGGCTTTAAGGAGCAGACCGTGAGCGGCGTGTTTCTGACCCTGGGCAACGCCACTAAGCTGAACTTTGTGCTGGCCACCGAGGCCCAGCAGCTGAACGAGGTAGTGGTAGTGGGCAACACCCAGGCTACCAAAACCGGGGCCGGTACCACCGTGGGCCGCGAAGCCCTGCAACAGCTGCCCACCATTTCGCGCAGCATCCAGGACTTTACGCGCCTCGACCCGCGCAACTCGGGCAACTCGTTTGCCGGCTCCAGCTTCCGCTACAACAACATCACCCTCGATGGCGCCGTGAACAACGACGCCATTGGTTTTTCGCCCTCGCTGGGCGGGCAGAGCGGGACCAGCGGCCTGCCCGGCGGCTCGGCCCGCGCCAACCCCATTTCGCTCGATGCCATTCAGGAGATTCAGGCGTCGGTGGCGCCGTTTGATGTGAAGCTGGGCAACTTCACGGGCGGCTCAATTAACGCGGTGACGCGCTCGGGCACCAACGACTTCCACGGCTCGGTGTATGGCTTTGGGCGTAACCAGGCCATTACGGGCCGCAGCATAGATGGCACGAACAGCCAAATCGGCGCGGCGTACCACGACTACCAGACGGGTTTTCGCCTGGGCGGGCCCATTATCAAGAACAAGCTGTTCTTCTTTACCAATGCCGAGATAGCCCGCCGCCAGGAGCCGCAGTTTTACGCGGCCGGCACCGCGGGCTCACCCGTATCGCTGGAGCTGGCCCAGCTGATTACCAAAAAGCTGCAAGACACCTACAGCTACGATGTGGGCGCCTACGGCGACTATAACATCCACGCCAACAGCGACAAGATTTTTGCCCGCCTCGACTGGAACGTGGACGACAAGACCAGCATTGCGCTGCGCCACAACTACGTGA
>JALYUH010000235.1 GCA_030853985.1 Bacteroidota bacterium
GCCCAGCACCACCAGCAGCGGCGGGCGCTGGCCCACCACTTCCTGCAAGGCGTCGGCCAGCGAGAAATTGGAAATGTCCACCATCGTGGCTACGGGCTGCTCGGCCGCCAGCTTTTCCAGCGCATACAGGGTTTTTACTTCCCCCTCGGCCGTGTGGCGGCCGGCAAATTCCCCGGGGGCGAGCAGCTCGTCGTGGCGAACGTGCAGCAGCAGCAGGCTGGCTTTCAGCGGCACGGCCAGCCCGGCCGCGTACGACAAGGCCCGGTTGGTCACGGCGAAAAAATCGGTCAGAACAACGATGGAAGGCGTCATGGGAATAAAGTGTGAGGTGGGAGGATTCAGCGCGCCGGAGTCGGGGCCTGGGGAGTTGCGGCCGGCTGGGTCGGGGTGGGGCGGTTGGCGGCTGGGGGCGCGCTGGCAGGCGCAGTGCTTTCATACAGCCAGTCGTCGAATGCCATGCACGCATCGGCTTCCTGCGCGGCCTGCCGCGTATCGGCGCTGATTTCGTACGCCACGTCCTGGCCGTGGCGCCGGTCGGGGCTAGGCTTCGATTGCATGGTCGGTCCGCGTGGGCTGGGGGCTGGCAACCGCGTTGGTCAGCACCAGCAGGTGGTTGTTTACTGCGTGGGCGCCGGCATCGCGGGCTTCCTCGGCGGCCAGCTGGCGGTCGAGCCAGGTGTCGACGGTGCCGGTGAGGGTGGCGCGGCCGTTGGCCACCTGCACGGTCACATCCTGGTCGTGCAGGCCAGCCGACCAGCCGTAGCGGGCACGGATGCGGGCGGCCAGGGCCAGGTCGGGGTTGTGGGTGCTGGCGTCCGGCCCGGCACCCATGGGCCCCAACGCGGCCCCCGAATACCCGGCCTCCGCCGCGGCCCGCACCACTTCGAGCTGGTTGTTCACCTCGACCACCCCGCTCATGCCGGACGCCACCTCGGCGGCATGCTCCTGCTCAAAATGCGTGTCGACTGCGCCCGTGAGCAGCGCCTGCCCGCCATGCACCTGCACGCCAAACACCAAGTGGCCCACGTAGGGGTCGCGGGCCAGGGCCGCCCCAATGGCCTGGCGAACATCCTCGTCGGGCACCAGCCGGGAAGGCCGCACTTTCAGCAGGTTGTGCACATTGGCCACGCCCACCACATGGCGGGCATCCTGTTCGGCTTCCAGCCGAATACGCAGGTTGCCCACGGTACCGGCCAGCGTCACGACCCCATTTAGTACCTGCACCAGCGTTTCGGCCGAGCGCACCCGCGGGTTGAAGCGGAGCGTGGCGCGCACGGCGGCCCCAATAACGGCATCGGTTTTAGGGGCGAATTTCTCGCGGCGAATTTCGCGCCCCAGTACCCAGTAGGCCACAAATAGGTCGCGGGCATCCACGCGGATAGCTCCGGTTTGGTAGGCAATGGCCACGAGGCGGTCCTTCTCGGCGGCCGTGCCCACCGTGCCCGACAGGTGCACCACCTGCGCGTGGGTGCGCACCCCCACCAGCGCCCCGTTCACGCGAATATCCCAATCGAGCCGCTCCCGGATTTGGGTGGTGACTTCCTCATCCGAGTTTAGGATTTCGCCCCCCCGAATCATCAGCGCCCCGGCTTCGACGCCGCGTACCCCGCGCACGCCCTGCACCACGCGCAGCACCAGCTGTTTTTCGGCCCAGGTCTGCACCAGGCCGCTTACGGTAACCACGCCGTGGCGAGCCAGGGTGTGCACTTGGTAGTCATCGGTGGCCGGGTCGTCGGCCAAGGCGCGGGCCACGGCGTGCTGCAGGTCGGCATCGGGCACGTCGGCGGTGTGCACGGCCAGGGCGCTGTGCAGGGCGCGCACGCCGCGCACGGCCAGCGCAATTTCCTCGGCCCGCTGCCGCGCCAGCAGGTTATCGGTGAAGCCGCTCAGCTCCACGATGCCCGCGCGGGTCTGCACGGAAATGTTGTGCGCGGGCAGGCCCTTTTTGGTAGCCAGCAGCGTTTCGATGGCGGCCGTAATGTCGGCATCGGCGAGTTCGCCGGTGGGAGCGGGGGGCGTTTCGAGATGAGCAGTTGGCATGAGCGGGCGGGTTGGATGGTGACGGAGCTGTTTCTATAGCGTAGCAGTTTTGGGCCTTATGAGCAGGGCTTGCGCCGGATTTCTAGCGGCTGTTGGCGCGAAGGCCAAAGCTGTTAAGCGCAGCGGCGGCAGGCTTCGGCACACTCCTGGCAGTGCCGATGCGCGTGCTTGGCGCACTCTTCGGCGCAGGCGCGGCAGATTTCGGCGCATTCCTGCAGCAGGTGCTCGGCCTGCGCGGAGCCACGGGCCAGCAAGCGAGCGGTGAGGGTGCAGACGTCGGCACAGTCGCGGGTGAGGCTGATGCAGCGAGCCATCAGCGGCACGTCGGGCTCCTGCAGGCAGGCGCTGCTACAGTGCTCGCAAGCCGCCACGCAGGCGTTGAGGGCATCGAGCTGGGTTTGGAGGTGGGCGGTCATGGGAAGGGGTTCGGGAGGCAGGCATTTACACGTACAAAAATCCGCCGTATCAGCCCGCCGTGCCCTGACTAAAATCGGGCTGCGGCATGACGTTCGTCAGGCTTCTGCGGCCTGGAGCAGCGCCCGGCTCCTACTCCAGGTAGTAGTGCCGGAGGCGGTTGAGCTGCCCGTCCAACTCGTACACTAGGGGCCGGCCGGTGGGGATGTCCAGGGTGGCCACTTCGGCATCGGTCAGGTGGTCGATGTACTGCACCAGCGCCCGTAGGCTGCGGTGGACCCCGTCGGGGTGAACTGGGCGGCCGTGACGGCGCATAAATTTCCCAACAGCATCCGCCAGAGCTTGGGCTGCGGCAACCTGCTCGGCAACATCATCTTCGCCTCTGCCAATCCCTACGGCGTCTGCCTCAACGATGGTCCCGACGCGCAGTAGTTCGAGCGGCTATACCGGGCGCTGGGCCACAACTGCCTGCAGCTGCAACACCCCATGCCGCCGCCCGCCCCAACCTGCCCACGGAAGCCCAATGCGAAGCAGCACCCAGGCCGCACAGCTTCTTCCTGCAGCGGCCGGTGGCGTGCTACGTGCGCTACGCGACCTGAGCAGTCGTGGCCGGCCAACTGCGTTTTCACGCCGACGTGTATGGCCAGGATGAACAACTGAACCACAGCTTTTTGCGCGCGGGCATGGTTTAGCCCGGGCATCGCCCCTTTCTAGCCTGTTGTTGCTAAGAAGGCTCAGCGTATGAATCCGCCCTTTTGCAAGAAGAAACCCAACGAGTTGATGACTAAACCAAACAAACCATTTGGCAAATCAAGCAAGGCTTGGGTTCGTACATGGAATTTGAATGATGCCAACCATCGCTGGACTTTGCGCAAGTCGTAGCAGGTATGATTCCTGTGCTTACCTAAGCGCCCTGAATACCATGGCCGGTAATAAGCAGGGCCATCACCAGCGTAACCATGAAGAAACTTCGGCAAAGGCTTGCGCCTCCAGCTGCGTTTTACCCGCCTCATGGGAATCCGGCCGCAGGTCGGCCACAAGCTGCCGGGCCCCGCTCAGCAGGCGGCGGCACGGGCTGCCGGGCCGTTGCAGGAGTGCCTATAATAAGGAGTAAAAAAGGCGGAATGTAGCGATGGGGCATGAAGTGTATTTGGGTGAAAAAACAGTCAGCAAGAACCACCCGGCATATGGTGAAGCACCAATTCCATTTTCCCGAAGTAGTTTGCCGCAATGAGGTTCTTTTTACAAAGCAACGGTTAGGTTTCATAATACTTACTTATCGGACCTAAGTTTTTGCTACCTTTGAGGCGCACTTGCGACCCTCAGATTTTGCAATTGCCAACGAGCAGATGCCTCCACAAGTAAAAACGAACCTGCCGGCCGTGACCGGCGACCTACCGGCCCTGGCGCTGGCC
>JALYUH010000244.1 GCA_030853985.1 Bacteroidota bacterium
ACTTAAAGCCGGTTTTTACGTAATTGAGTGCATACCCATCTTCTATGCGCCACCTTTTCCTTTCTGCGCTTTGCGCATTTAGCCTCGCAGCCACGCCGCTGGCTGCCCAAACCACCTCCCCGGCCCACACCGTTTTCCTGCTGGGCAACACCGCCCAGGCCACTTTGCCGGCCGCTCGCCTCCAGCTGCTGCGCGCCACGCTGGAGCGGCAAACCGGTCCCTTCACGGTGGTGCACCTCGGCGATATCGTGGGCAATACCGGCCTGGCGGCGCAGGGCGACACCGCCCTGGCCCAGGCCGCCCGCAACCGCGCCGACCAGCTCATTGCCCTGGTGAAAGGCCTGCCCAAGGGCAAAATCTACTTCCTGCCCGGCGATAAGGACTGGGCCAACTCCGGACCCGCCGGCCTGAAAGCCGTGCGCCGCCTCGAAAAATACATCGAGAAGCAGCTGCCGGGCCAGAACGCCTTCATCCCCACCAACGGCTGCCCCGGCCCCGAAGTAGTGGACGTGGCCCCGCTGGTGCGCCTCGTGGCCATCAACACCCCCTGGTTCACGCATCCCTTCGACCGCCCCGAGGCGCCTGATACCGACTGCAAAACCCTCACGAAAGAAGAATTCCGCGAGCAGATTCAGGACCTGATTGACGAAACCAAGAACAAGAACGTGCTGCTGCTGGGCCACCACCCGGTCGTGACCAACGGCGTGTACGGCGGCCACGAGCCCCTTTCGCGCCACTTGAGCCCGCCGGTATTCGGCACCATTTACGCGGCTTACCGCCAGAACGTGGGCACCCCGCGCGACCTCGCCAACCCGCGCTACCAGGAGCTGAAAAAAGAGCTGCTGAATACCCTGCAAAGCAACCCCGGCGTGATTTACGCCGCCGCCCACGATTACAGCCTGCAAGTCACGCCTTTCCAGGGTAACTACCACCTCGTGAGCGGCAGCTTCGCCGAAAGTGAGCACGTGGGCGCGAAGGGCCAGTCGCTCTACAGCAAAAGCGAGGAAGGCTACACCACCCTCGAATACTTCGCCGATGGCACCGTAAAAACGCACATTTTCACCTTCGATGACAAAGGCGTGGCGGCCAAGGATTCTTACACCGCCACCCTCTTCCGCTCGGCCTGCGCCGATGGCAGCGACCAAAAAGCGCCCGCTAATCCCTTTATTACGAATTGCCCCGGCGCGACCAAAACCGTCGCCGAAATCAAGCCCGACGCGCCGTTTCAGGCCACCACCACCGTGGTGCCCGGCCCCGAGTATAAGCCCACCGGCAGCAAGACTTTCTTTATTGGCGACATCTACCGTTCGTCGTGGCTGCAACCGGTGACGGTGAAAACGCTGGATTTGAACGCCGAAAAAGGCGGCCTGCGCCCCACCGGCAAGGGCGGCGGACGCCAGACGACTTCGCTCAAGCTCATCGCGGCCGACAGCTCGGAGTACGTTTTCCGCTCCGTGGACAAGGACGTAACCAAGATTCTGCCGCCCGAGCTGCGCAATTCCATCGCCTCCGACGTGCTGCGCGACGTGACGGCCACGGCCAACCCGTACAGCAACCTGCCCATCAGCTACATGCTGGACCAGACGGACATTCTGCACGCCCGCCCGCGCCTGTTCCGCCTGCCCGACAACCAGCAGCTCGGCCCCTACCGCGAGCAGTATGCCGGCCTGCTCGGCACCCTCGAAGACTCGCCTAAAGACCCCAAGCCCAACCTGCCCGGCTTCGGCGGCTCCGATGAGGTGACGCGCAGTTTCGGCCTGTTCCGCAAGCTCTACAAGGACCACGACAACAAGGTGGATGCGGCTGGGCTGGCCCGCGCCCGCGCCTTCGACATGCTGGTGGCCGACTTCGGCAAGCACGAGGACAACTGGAAATGGGCCGGCTACAAGCAGAAGGATGGTGGCACCCTCTACCGCCCCATCCCGCGCGACCGCGACCAAAGTTTCACGCAATGGAACGGCTTCCTCACCTACCTCGCCAACCGCGAATGGGCCGTGCCCAGCATCGAAGGCTTTAACGACCAGTTTGAGGACATGAAAAGCCTGAACTGGCCTGCCCGCCACCTCGATAGGTTCCTGCTGCAACCCCTCACCCGCGAGCAGTGGCAGGAAACCGCCAAGTACCTGCAAGCTAAAATCACCCCCACCGTTATCGACGGGGCTACCGCCCAGCTCCCAGCCGAAGTGCAGACCCTTTCGGCCCAGGACATCAACCGCAAGCTGAAGGCCCGCATTCAGGAATTGCCCAAGGCCATCGACGAGTATTACCTGTTGCTGGCCAAGCGCGTCGATGTCGTGGGCTCGAACAAGGGCGAAGTGTTCCAGGTGAACCGGATGCCCGACGGCCAGGTGCGCGTCCAGATGTTCGACCGGGCCGGCGACACCGACAGCCCCAGGGGTGCGGCCTTATTTGACCGCACCTTCAAGCCCAACGAAACCGAGGAAGTGTGCCTGTATGGCCTCGGCGGCAAGGATATAATTAATGTGACCGGCGAGGGCGGCAAGCACAGCATTCTGGTGCGCGTGATTGGCGGCGACGGCAAGGACAAGATTGCCGACAACTCCACGGCCACCGGCCTGCGCGCCCGCACCAAAATCTACGACCTGCCCGATACCGAAATGCAGCTCGGCCCGGAGTCGGATAACCGCACCAGCACCCGACCCGGGGTGAATGAGTATGACCGTGAGCAGTTTGAATTCAACTCCTACAAGCCCAGCATCGGCCTGTTCTACAACGCCAACGACGGCTTCGGAGCCAGCGCGGGCATCACGTTTCTGCGTCAGGGCTTCCGCAAGCCGGGCTACAAGAATATGTACTCGTTCAACGTGCAGGGCAGCGCCAATGGCTTGTTTCAGCTCACGGCCAGCACCCGGCACCGCTACGCCATCGGCAAAATCGACGTGGGAGCCGAGGTCAGCTATGGCAGCTACTTCCCCTTCTACCGCTTCTTCGGGCTGGGCAACAACACCGGTTTCGACCAGACGCAGTACGACAATAAGTTCTACAACGCCCGTTACCGCGGCTACACGGTGAACGCCTTTTTGGAGCGCACCTTTTTCCAGCGCAGCGTCATCCGCGTTGGCCCTGCGTATGAGAACTACACTAGCGACTTTGGCGGCAACACGTTTCTGGGTACTTACGAATTCCACCCCGATGGCCCGGTAGTCGACCCGCCCATCAACGTGAGTGCGCAGCACCTGCTGGGGTTGAATGGGGTATTTGACCTCGACCTTCGCAACCGCCCAAGCTTTGCCCAGCGTGGCGTGCGTATCCGGGTGCAGCACGACTCCTACACCCAACTTACTAACAACCCAACTGTGCTGGGCTCAAACAGCCAAGCCGGCAACAACAAGGCCACATTTGGCCTCACGCAAGGGTTTGCCGAGTACTACGGCACCGCTAAAATCGGCTTGCCGGTGACGCTGGTTCTCAAAGGCGGGGGCGCTAAAAACTACGGCCCCAACTCGGCCATTCCGTTCTACAAATTCGCCAGCATTGGCCAGAACGAGGGCCTGCGCGGCTACTACCGCAACCGCTTTGGCGGCGATGCCAGCCTGTACTACAACACGGAGCTGCGCCTCGCGCTGGGCCAGGTCAAAAACGGCTTTTTGCCCTTCTACTACGGCGTATTCGGCTTCTACGACCAAGGCCGGGTGTATTATGATGGCGCATCGCCCGGCGGCTGGCACACGGGCTACGGCGCGGGTTTCTACATCGCCCCGGTGGTGGAAACGCTGGCTTTTGCCGTGTCTTACCAGAAATCGGTGGAAAGCTCGCTGATTCAGTTCGGACTGGGCTTCCGGCTGGATAAGTAGGGCTGCCGCTGGCACGCGTCTGCGACCAGGACCGAATGAGTTATTGCATCTGGCTCGGGTAATGAGCCCATAGGCGTGCTCACTACCCGAGCCGCAGAGGCCCAGCCGGTCGGTACGCACCGCAAGCGCGCACCAACCCATTGATGCAGGCCGAAATCAATTCCCAAAGCCTCATCAATCGGCTTATCTTTGGGTTTTACTCGTCCCTCGCCCCTGCATGAATTTCCCCCTCCGTAAGCTCGCCGCCATTGATATTGGGTCCAACGCTGTTCGTTGTCAGATATCGGCCGTGCTGTATTACGAAGGCCGCTACCGCCTCAAGCGCGTAGAGTACGTGCGCTTCCCCATGCGCTTGGGCGAAGACGTGTTTGCCAGCGGCGAAATTTCACCGGCCAAGGAAGAGAAATTCGTCAAGTTTCTGCACTCGCTGCGCCTGCTGATGGAGGTGCACGACGTGGCCCACTACCTCGTATGCGCCACCTCGGCCATGCGCTCGGCGGCCAATGGTGCGGCCATCGTGGCCCGCGTACGCCGGGAGCTGGGCATGGAAATCAAGGTAATTGATGGCGAGGACGAAGCCTTCTACATCAACCGCGTCATCGAGCACGTGCTGGAAGACAAGCGCCACTACCTGCACATCGACGTGGGCGGCGGCAGCACCGAGTTCAACATCTACCACGACCGCCGCAAGGTGGCCGCGCAGTCGTTCGAAATCGGCTCCATCCGCCGCATGCAGCAGGAAGAAAGCGGCCTGGCTGGTACCGAGGCCCAGGCCGAGCTCTGGGCCCGCATGGAAGCCTGGGTGCGCCACAACGCCCGCCGATATCACGTCACGCGCGCCATCGGCACGGGCGGCAACATCAACAAAATCTACAGCCTCACCTCCTCCGCGCCCGATAAGCACATCACCCGCCGCAGCATCGAGGCCACCCTCAACCGCCTCGCCGGCCTCACCATGACCGAGCGCGTGAACGTGGCCATGCTCAACCCCGACCGCGCCGACGTCATCATCCCCGCCGGCCACATCTACCTCTCGGC
>JALYUH010000293.1 GCA_030853985.1 Bacteroidota bacterium
CCGCGTATTCGGCGAAGCTTTGCTGGCAGAGCTTGGATAAAAAATCAACTGCCCGAAAATTAGCAAAAAGCTGATGTTGATAAATAATACAATCGGCCGGCGTGCCTAATAATTCGAGTACCGTCGGGTTATTTTTCAGCAGTAATTCCACGAAGCGGCGCAGCTCGTAGAAAACTTCGTCGTTGGTTTCGTTCGCAATTTGCGGGATGTAATCGAGGCCAAAAAACTGGTCTTCGGGCAGGATGAATACTCCTTTCAAATCCGTATCGGAATGCGGCAGATTGGTGCCGTAGGCGCGGCTCCCGCTGATGGCTTCGAACAGAATCAGGTTGTGGCGGCGCAGGTCAGCAATGGTCATGCACGAAAGTAGCGCGGACTTTTAGTCCGCGTTGGCAACTGGCCCTGCTTCGGCCAGCAACTTCTGAAACAGGGTATTCAACTCCCCTACCGCGCCCGCCCCGCGCAGCACTGGCAAGGTTTCGCGGGCGGCCTGCCCGGCAGCCAGTTCCTCCCGCAAAAACGCGCATACGGCGGCGGACCGGGGTACGGTGGTTTTCTCATTAGCCGTGGCTTTGGCCGCCAACAGCGCGGCTACTTCCGTTTCCAAGGCGGCGGGCAGCAGCGCCCGGAGCGGGGCAAATTCCATGGGCGGCAGAGTGTGGCGCTCCCGAATCCAGCGGGCGGCCAGGGCCGAGCGCAGGGCGTAGAACAGGCGTTTCAGGCGAATTTCGGGGCCGGTGAGGTCTTCTTCCACGCCGCGTCGGAGCTGGCCCAGGTAGTGGTGCAGGCCAGCTTTCAGGTTGAAGGCGGCGGGCAGCAGCGGGGCCAGCCGGGCGCGGAAATCCAGCGCCTCGTGGTAGACAACCGGCGATTGCAGCCACTCGAATACCGAGGCATTGGAACCGCGCAGCAGGCGCAGGGCCTTACGCAGCTCCCAGCCCGCCAGGTCCAGTTCGTCATCGACGGGGAAATTGAGGGTGTCGGGGCCTTCGTCGAGGGTGAGGTACCAGGCCGGCGCGTGGCAGTAGATGAAGCGCACGTCGAAATCGGAATCGGGCGAGGGGAAGCCCCAGGCGCGGCTGCCCGACTCGCAGGCATACAAAATATGAATGCCGTGCTAGGCTTCGAGAGCGGCCAGGGCGGTGGCGATGCGGGTTGTCATGGAATAAAAAATGCCAATTCGGGGTTGCTTGGGAGCCCCAACCTAAAAGTAGCCAGCTACCAGATAGGTTAAACAGAAGCAGGTAAAAAAGCGCTCAGTACGCAGTTTATTGAAACGCAATGCTACTTTTGTTAAACAAAAGCTCGCTTATCTTTCTTAGCAGCAAGTCGGACGAGCTCGAAAAAGTATGCTGGCTGGTCTTTTGCAAAAATGCCAAAATCTTTTACCGGCGGCCCGCAAACCTATACAGTAGTTACCGGTAATTTGCCCAGCTTTCTACTAGTCTCAATAGGCTGCCCCTAGCAGCGCCAACTTACTTTAAAACTAAATTTCAAGTTATCACAACCTTTTAATAATGGCTGAAGAACACAACAAGCACGCGCCCGCCTCCAACACCACGGAGTTTTTCATGAATGACCCTTCGGCGGCCAAGTGCCCGTTTTTGACGGGGCAGACGCAGCAAGCGGCCGGCGGTGGCACCCGCGACCGTGATTGGTGGCCCAACATGCTGCGGCTCAATATTCTGCGCCAGCACTCGCCCCAGGCCAACCCCATGGGCGCGGACTTCAACTACGCGGAGGAGTTCAAGAAGCTGGACTTCAACGCGGTAAAGCAGGACCTGTTTGAGTTGATGACCACCTCGCAGGACTGGTGGCCGGCCGACTACGGCCACTATGGCCCTTTCTTTATTCGCATGGCCTGGCACAGCGCCGGCACCTACCGCATTGCCGACGGCCGCGGGGGCGCAGGTGCTGGTATGCAGCGCTTTGCGCCGCTCAACAGCTGGCCCGACAATGCCAACCTCGACAAAGCCCGCCTCTTGCTGTGGCCGATTAAGCAGAAATACGGCGAGCAGATTTCCTGGGCCGACCTCATGATTCTGGCCGGCAACTGCGCCCTGGAATCGATGGGCCTGAAGCCATTTGGCTACTCGGGCGGCCGCGCTGATGTGTGGGAGCCAATGGATGAAGTGTACTGGGGCTCGGAAAAAGAGTGGCTGGGCGACAAGCGCTACACCGGCGACCGCCAGCTCGAAAACCCGCTGGCCGCCGTGCAGATGGGCTTGATTTACGTGAACCCGGAGGGTCCCAACGGCAACCCCAATCCGCTGGGCTCAGCCCGCGATATCCGCGAAACTTTCGGCCGCATGGCCATGAACGACGAGGAAACCGTGGCCCTGATTGCCGGCGGCCACACCTTTGGCAAAACCCACGGCGCCGCCGACCCCAGCAAGTACATTGCCCACGAGCCGGCTGCCGCGGGCATTGCTGAGCAGGGCAAGGGCTGGAAGAACTCCTACGGCACCGGCAATGCCGGCGACACTATCACCAGCGGCCTCGAAGGCGCCTGGACCGCTACCCCCGCCAAGTGGGGCAATGGCTACTTCAACAACCTGTTCGGCTTTGAGTGGGAGCTGACCAAGAGCCCCGCCGGTGCCCACCAATGGAAGCCCAAAGGCGATGCTGGCGCGGGCCTGATTCCCGACGCCCACGACCCGAATAAGTCGCACCAGCCGTTTATGCTGACTTCGGACATCGCCCTGCGCGAAGACCCGATTTACGAGAAAATCTCGCGTCGCTTCCACGAAAACCCCGAGGAGTTTGCCGATGCTTTCAGCCGCGCCTGGTTCAAGCTCACGCACCGCGATATGGGTCCGTTGTCGCGCTACGTAGGCCCCGAGTTACCCAGCGAAGTGCTCGTATGGCAAGACCCGCTGCCCACCGCCGACTACACGCCGATTGACAAGCAGGATATTAACACTCTGAAAGACCGGCTATTGGCTTGCGGCCTCACGGGCTCGCAGCTCATCCGCACGGCCTGGGCTTCGGCCTCCACGTTCCGTGGCTCCGACAAGCGCGGCGGTGCCAACGGTGCCCGCATTCAGTTGGCTCCCCAGAAGTACTGGGATGCCAACAACCCCGCCGAGTTGGCCAAAGTGCTCGATGTGCTGACCGGCATCCAAAAGGAGTTTAACGGCAACGCGGGCGGCAAGCAAGTGTCGCTGGCCGACCTCATTGTGCTGGGTGGCGCTGCCGCTATTGAGCAGGCTGCTAAAGAAGGTGGTTACGATGTGCAGGTGCCTTTCCACGCTGGCCGCACCGATGCCACGCACGAGCAAACCGACGTGCAGTCGTTCGAGGCGCTGGAGCCGCACGCCGATGGTTTCCGCAACTACCTGCGTGCCAACCACGAGGCGTCGCCCGAGGCAATGCTCATCGACCGGGCGCAGCTCCTGACCCTCTCGGCCCCCGAAATGACGGTGCTGATTGGCGGCCTGCGCGTGCTCGACACCAACTTCGACCACTCGAACCACGGCGTGTTTACCGACCGCCCCGGCACACTCAGCAACGACTACTTCCTGAATCTGCTCGACATGGGCACCACCTGGAAAGCCACTTCGGAGGCCGACCAGCTGTTCGAAGGCCGCGACCGCAAAACCAACGTAGTGAAGTGGACCGGCACCCGCGTCGACCTGATTTTCGGCTCAAATTCCGAGCTGCGCGCCCTGGCCGAAGTGTATGCCTGTGCAGACGCGCAGGAGAAGTTCATGAAGGACTTCGTAGCCG
>JALYUH010000326.1 GCA_030853985.1 Bacteroidota bacterium
CCTGAGCATTAATGCCACCACCGGTGCCATCAACCTGAGCGCCTCGACGGTTGGCACCTACACCGTGACGTACAGCGTGGGCGGTGCCTGCCCCTCGTCGGCCACGGCTTCGGTGACCATCACGGCCGCGCCGCTGGCTACGTTCAGCTACGGCACTTCTTCGACCTTCTGCGTGAGCAGCACCACCAACCCGGCCGTAACGCTCGGTACGGGCGCAACGGCTGGTACGTTCTCTTCGACCACGGGCCTGACGATTAACGCCACGACCGGCGCGATTACGCTGGCTTCCTCGACGCCAGGAACTTACACCGTGACTAACTCGGTAGCGGCTGCGGGCGGCTGCGCGGCTACCACGGCCACGGCTTCGGTGACTATCACGGCGGCTCCGGTCGCTACGTTCAGCTACGCCACGGCTGCGGGCTGCGTGGGCAGCACCGGCACCGCCACGCCCACGCTGGGCACGGGGGCTTCGGCCGGCACATTCAGCTCGACCACGGGCCTGACCATCAATGCGACTTCGGGCGTGGTGACGCTCAGCAGCAGCACGGCCGGTACTTATACCGTGACCAACACGGTAGCCGCCGCCGGCGGTTGCGCCGCCACTTCGGCCACGAGCACCTTCACAGTGAACCCACGGCCCGCCACGCCCACCCTCAGTGCGGCCTACAACGGGGCTACGACCACCCTTACTTCGAGCGCGGCCACGGGCAACCAGTTCTACTTCAACAACGTGCTCATTGCCGGGGCTACCGGCCAGACCTACGTGGTGAATGGCACGCCCGCCTCGCTGGGCTCCTACACCGTGACCACGACCAACGCCAACGGCTGCACCTCGCTGCCTTCGACGGCGCTGGTCGTAACGTCGAGCCTGAAGCCGCTGGCCGGCAGCTCGCTCAACGTGTACCCCAACCCGACCCACGACGGCAACCTGACCGTTGAGTTGAAAGGCTACCACCAGGCGGTGGAGCTGACGGTGCTCAACGCGCTGGGCCAGGTGGTGAGCACCGCTCTGGTGCCCGCCGCCGCCGGCAACACCACGCAGGTGCTGAACCTGTCGCAGCTGCCCTCGGGCATCTACATCATGCGCGCCAAAACCGAAGGCGGGGTTGATGCCCGCCGCATCGTGAAAGACTAAGCACTCAGCTTGTTCCGTCGTTAAAAAAGCCCTGACCAATCTGGTCAGGGCTTTTTTTATGGGTGAAATGATGGGCTGTCGGCCCTTAGTTGCGGCGGCGCGCGGCCCGGCGCTCCAGCCGCTCACGGTAGGTGCGGCCCGAGGCAATGTGCTTGGTTTTGAGCTGGGTGCGCAGCGCCGCCGGCAGCGGAGTACCCGCCAGGTAGCCGGTGCGCAGGGCCTGGAACTTGTCATCCGCATACGGCGCGTTATGGATAAACATGTAGGCCACGCCGCCCGCCATCAGGGCCAGCCCGAGGGCGACCTGGCCCGCCGGTGGGTCGTTGCGCTGGGGCTGGCCGTAGGGGGCCGTCGAGGTGTTCGTTTGGGTAGCTCCCGTCATCAGGCGCAGCCCTGGCAGTGCCAGCAGAATGGGCAGCTGCCCACCCAGCCGCTTCGCCAGAAACAGGCCCAGCACGGCATCCAGTGTATCCTGCCGGGCATCCGTCAAGGCCGGAGCCGGGCGAGCTGCTACCGACGCCGACGCTGCCGCTACGGCTGGTACGCTGGCCACTGGCGCGGCGGCGGTACTACCAACGCCGGGGGGTGCCGGCGCTGGGGGCGCCGGCGCAACGCCCAAAGCCAGCAGGGGGTTGGGGGCTGAGGCGGTGCCGTGCAAGGGTGCGAAGTTGCCGTGCAGGCGGCGCTGCACATCGGGCGGCAGGTGGCCGGTGGCGGCCAGGTCACTCAGCACACGGTGCTCGCGCCCCCAGCCAAACTGGACAACCTTTTTGGTGCCCAGCAGCGCCAGGGCCGAGCCGATGACGACCCCCGGCGTCCAGACGCCGGCACTGGTCGACTGCTGGGCCGGAATGATGGAAGCCGCCACACCGGCCCCGCCAAAAGCCAGCCAGCCAAACCCGCCCCCGCGCCGGCTCTGGAACAGCTCGTGCACGGCGCGGGCGGTATCCGAGCGGGTGAGCAGGGGCGTAGCCGCCCCGCCAACCGGGGCCGGCAGCTGAGCCCAGACGGGCGCGGCCAGCGAAAAGGAAATCAGTACCAGCAGGTAGACTTTCAACATAAAAATGAATGGGTGAAAAACGAGGCCAAGATACCCGGTGCCGGGCAGATGCGCGCTGCCAGAGCTGGTGTACAGCACGCCGTAGCACGAATGTTCAGTTCGCGTCCCCGCGTCGTGGCAACGAACCGTTTCTGCGACGCGAACTGAAAGTTCGCGCTACTATCCACTAACCTCGAAACCACTCTAGCTTTGCCGTTATGTCCGTTTTTCAGACTTACCTCCAACTCGGTTTCCTGCACATCTGTACCCCGCGCGCGGCCGACCACCTCACGTTCCTGCTGGCGCTGTGCGCGCCCTACGTGCTGGCCGACTGGCGGCGCGTGCTGGCGCTGGTCACGAGCTTCACGGTGGGGCACTCGCTCACGCTGGCGCTGGCCACGCTGGGCCTGGTGGCTTTCACGCCGGCCATTATCGAGGCGCTGATTCCGGTCACCATCATCCTGACCGCGCTGTGGAACCTGCGCGGGGCCGGTTCGGCCTCGGCGCGGGTTTCGCTGCCGTTGCGCCCGGCCCCGGTGCTGGCCGCCGCGCCCAACGCGCTGGCGCTGGGCTTCGGGCTGATTCACGGCCTGGGCTTTTCGAACTACCTACGGATGCTGCTAGGCCCCAACAGCCGCCCGGTGCAGGAACTGCTGGCCTTCAACGTGGGCGTAGAGCTGGGGCAGGTGCTGATTGTGAGCGCCATCCTGCTGCTGGGGGCGTTGCTGCTGCGCGGCCTCGGCGTGCCGCGGCGCGACTGGCTGCTCACGACCAGCGGCGCGGCCCTGGGCATTGCCACGCTGCTGCTGGTGCAACTGCTGTGGCCTTAGGGGAAAGTTGGCCGATTGGCGCGGGGCTCCTGCCCCGTGCCGATTACTACCCGGCCTCTGGCCGGGACGGTCGCACCGTCAGGCTGCGTAAAACCGGAATTGTGGGGGTATCCATTGGCCATTGATGCTTTGTGGGGCAGCGCCCCACGAGAAGTCGGCACGGGGCAGGAGCCGCGCGCCAACCGCCGTCCATGAGGTGATGCTATACTCCCGCAACCTTGCCGTAACTTTCAGCGACCTTACCGGTCGCCAATTTTCAATCTGATTTCTTCACCTCACCTTTTTTCTATGCGTCGTCTTTTATTCGCCGGGCTGGTGCTAGCCGTGGCCGGGCAGCGGCCCGCCGTGGCCCAGACCACCAACTCGGGCACCGACAAATTTGCGCAGCTCGAAACGATGCTGCCCACGCCCAACAGCTACCGCACCGCCAGCGGCGCGCCCGGCTCCGACTACTGGCAGCAGCGCGCCGACTACGACATCAAAGTCACCCTCGACGATGCCAAGCAAGCCCTCACCGGCCGCGAAACCATCACCTACACCAATCTCTCGCCCGATGCGCTGCCCTACCTCTGGGTGCAGCTCGACCAGAACATCTTCGAGAAAAACTCGATTGCCAATGCCACGCAAGTGGGCCAATTGCAGGACAAGATGACGTTTCAGGCGGTGGATGGCATGATGTCGGGCTTCGACGGCGGCTTCAAGATTGAGAGCGTGACCGGCAAAGACGGCCGCGCCCTACACACCGTCACCAACAACACGATGATGCGCGTGGACCTGCCCAGCCCGCTACTGCCGCGCCAGGCCATTTCCTTCAGCGTGAAGTGGCACTACAATATCACCGACCAGTACAAGCAGGGCGGCCGTAGCGGCTTCGAGTATTTCGCCGACGACAAGAACTACCTCTACGAGATGGCTCAGTTCTACCCGCGTATGGCCGTATATTCCGATAACCAGGGCTGGCAGCACAAGCAGTTTCTGGGCAATGGCGAATTCACGCTGCCCTTCGGCGACTACAAGGTGAGCATCACTGCGCCGGCCGACCACATCGTGGGCGCTACCGGCACGCTGCAAAATGCCGCGCAGGTCCTCACCGGTACGCAAATGAAACGCTTCGAACAGGCCAAATCGGCTACCAAGCCCGTGCTCATCGTGAGCCAGGACGAGGCCGTGAAGAACGAAAGCAGCCGCGCCACCGGCACCAAAACCTGGACGTTTGCCGCCAAAAACGTGCGCGACTTTGCCTGGGCCAGCTCGCGCAAGTTCATCTGGGATGCCATGCAGATTAAGGAGGAAGGCAAGCCGGTGATGTGCATGAGCTACTACCCCAAGGAGGGCAATCCACTGTGGGGCCAGTATTCGACGCAGGTGGTGGCCCACACCATCAAAACCTACTCGAAATACACTATTCCCTACGCGTACCCCGTCGCCATTTCGGTGCACGGCCCAGTGGGCGGCATGGAATACCCGATGCTGTGCTTCAACGGCGGCCGGCCCGAGAAGGACGGTACCTACTCGCAGCAGGTGAAATATGGGATGATTTCGGTGATTATCCACGAGGTTGGCCACAACTTCTTCCCCATGATTATCAACTCTGACGAGCGGCAGTGGACGTGGATGGACGAGGGCCTGAACTCCTTCGTGCAGTTTCTGACCGAGCAGGAGTGGGAGCGCAACTACCCGAGCCGTCGTGGCGAGCCGCGCAACATTGCCGCCTACATGGCCACCGCCGACAACCTGCAGTCGCCGATTATGATTAACTCGGAGTCGGCCCTGCAATTTGGCAACAACGCCTACGGCAAGCCCGCCACGGCCCTGAACATTCTGCGCGAAACGGTGATGGGCCGCGAGCTGTTCGACTACGCTTTCAAAACCTACGCCCAGCGCTGGGCCTACAAGCACCCCACGCCCGCCGACCTGTTCCGCACCATGGAAGACGCTTCGGCGGTGGACCTCGACTGGTTCTGGCGCGGCTGGTTCTACACCACCGAGCACACCGATATTGCCCTGGAGTCGGTGAAATCGTACAACGCCAGCACCCGCAACCCGCAGGTCGAAAACGCGCGCTTGCAGCAGCAGAAGGCCGCCGCGCCGCAGTCCATCACGGCCCAGCGCAACGCCACCGACATCCCCAAAACCCTGGTCGATGAGAAGCCCGAGCTAAAGGACTTCTACAACAATTTCGACCCGCTGGCCGTGACGCCCGCCGACCAGCAGCGCTACACCGCCATGCTCGGCAGCCTCACGCCCGAGCAGCAGCAGCGCCTCGGCGACTCGCAAAGCAACTTCTACGAGCTGAGCCTGCGCAACGTAGGCGGCCTGGTAATGCCCGTCATCGTACAAATGACCTTCGCCGACAATACCCAGGAAATCCAGACTATCCCGGCCGAAATCTGGCGCAAAAACAACGAGAAGGTCACGAAAGTCATTGTGACCAAAAAGCCCG
>JALYUH010000407.1 GCA_030853985.1 Bacteroidota bacterium
GGGCTGCTGGCGGGGCTGCTGGTGGCCGAGTTGCCGTTGTTCGCGCTCAAATTTAAGAGCCTGCGCTGGGCCGATAACCGCCGCCGGTTCATCTTTATATTGCTGGCGGCCGGATTATTGCTGGGGCTGCAGGCCGCCGCCGTGCCGCTGGTAGTGCTGCTCTACGTGCTGCTGTCGGTGCCCAAAACGGCGGCGCGCTGAGCGATGGCAATATTCGAAGGCAGCGCGGCAATAAATTCCGCTTCGGGCGGTTAAAGAAGCCGGCGGGTGGCGAACCCCCAAGGCCGCCGCGCTGTTGCGGGGGGCGGCCAAACCGGCGATACGTAGCAAATTATCAGGTGTATATGCGTCCTTTTTCTCTCTTGGTTGCGTTGGTAGGGATAATTGCCGGGCTGGCCGCCGCCGCGCCGGCGCAGGCCCAAACCACCGTTCACGGCGCTATTAAGTGGGGCGGCTACGCCGAAGTACCCTCGCGCAACTCTCGCCGCCAGCGCGTGCCCACGTTCGCCGAAGCCCGGGTAGTGTTCGAAGACCAGGTGGGCTGGTACACCATGCGCCTGCCGGCCGCCACCGCCCAGGGCGAGCTGCTGAACCTGACGTACGAACCCTTCGCTCCGGCCGATGCCAAGCTCTTTGATGCCGCCCGCCTGCCCGCCGGCCCCGAGCCGCGCCTGAACACCGGCACCGAGATGAAGCTGCCCGTGACCTACCTGAGCGTGCGCCCGGCCCGCCGCAACCCCCAAACCGGCCAGCCCGAGCGCCTCGTGGCCTTCGACTACCGCTACCAGCCCGGGGCGGCGCGCACCACGGCCGGCGCGGCCCACGTGTACGGGGGCAGCTCGGTGCTGGCCAGCGGCGACTGGTTCAAAATCGGGGTGGCCGAAAGCGGGGTGTATAAGCTCGACAAGGCCACTCTAAGCAAAATGGGCCTGAATGTAGCGGGCCTGAACCCCAACAATTTCCACCTCTACGGCAACTCGATGGGCATTTTGCCCCAGCCCAACGCCACCAAGCGGCCCGACGACCTAACGGAAAACAATATTCTGTTTGTTAACAGCAACAACGACAACGTATTAGACGATAACGAATACTTTCTGTTTTACTCGCCGGGGGCTCATACCTGGGAGGCGAAGGGCGGCATATTCCAGCATCGCAACAACATTTACACGGACACGGCTTACTATTTCGTGGGTGGCAATAGCCGGCCGGGCCTGCGGGTGCCTACGGTAGCGGCCCTGCCCGCGACCGGGGCCGCTACCATCAACACGTTCACCTACCGCGCTTTTCACGAGCACGACTTGGCCAACCTGCTGCACTCGGGCCGCGAGTGGGTGGGCGAGGGCTTTCGAGTGGGCGGCAAGCAGGATTTTACGTTTTCGGGGATTCCGGACTTGGTAGCCGGCGCGCCGGTGCGCGTGTACGCCGCGGTGCTGGGCATTTCGGCCGCGCCTTCGAACAGTACGTTCCAGTTCGCGCTAAACGGGGCGGCCCTGGGCGGCGTGGTGCTCGACCCGCACCCTACCTACGACTACAGTGCCGTTGCCACGCTGGGAAATTCGACGTTGCAGACCGCGCTGGCCAGCCCCGGCAGCGAGCTCAAAGTCGGCATCACCTTCGTCAGCCCCGACGCTACGGCCAGCGGCTACCTCGATTACCTGGACCTGAACGCCGAGCGCCAGCTCCGCCTGAGCGGGGCGCAGCTAGAGTTTCGCACCCTGGCCAACATCGCGCCCGGGGCCCGCAGCCGCTACGTGCTGGCCGGCACCACGGCCACCACCCAGGTGTGGGACGTAACCAACCCCCGCCAGCCCCAGGCGCAGCCCCTCGATGGCAGCGGGGCCTTTGTGGCCCCCGCCGATACTCTGCGCGAATTTGTGGCGCTGGAGCGCGGCGGCGCGTTTGCCGTGCCCCGCGCCTTTGGCAAAGTGGCCAGCCAGAACCTGCACGCCATCAACCTCGATGGGCGCCTGGACCTGGTAATTGTGGCCCCGCCGGTGTTTCGGGCGCAGGCCCAGCGCCTGGCCGACCACCGCGCCCAGCACGACAACCTGCGCGCCGTGGTGGTGACCACCACCGAAGTGTACAACGAATACGCCTCGGGCGGGCAGGACGTGACGGCCATCCGCGACTTTATGAAGCAGGTGTACCAGCGCACGAGCAAGCCACACCTGCAGTTGCTTCTTTTCGGTGATGCCTCGTTCGACTACAAATCGGACCCTTATAATAACAAGGATTTTGAGCCGGCGTGGTGGCGCGACCGGGTGCCGTTCAAGAGCGACGCCGATTTTGACAAAGCCAACCAGAACTACGTGCCCACCTACGAGTCGCGCGAGTCGCTGACGGCATTCGGCTATCCGACCAGCAGCTACTCGTCGGACGATTATTATGCCTTGCTCGATGACAACGAGGGCGAATGGAGCGAGACTACCCCCGGCACCGAGCTGCTCGATGTGGGCGTGGGCCGGCTGCCGGTGCGCCAACCCAAGGGCGAGCTCACCAACACCGAGCAGGCCCGGGCTATGGTCGACAAAGTGAAAAGCTACGATGCCGCTCCGGCGTTTGGCAAGTGGCGCAACCGCATTACGCTGGTGTCGGACGACGGCAACGACGACCTCTTCGTGGGGGCTGGCTCGGAGTTGATTACCGACATCATCCATACCAACCACCCGGTGTACAACGTGCACAAGGTGTATCTCGACCTGTACCCGCAGCTGGCGGTGGCGGCCGGGCAGCGCTCGCCGGCCGCCAACCAGGCCATCGACCAATCCATCGAGCAGGGCTCGCTGATTGTGAACTACCTAGGCCATGGCGGCCCCAAAGGCTGGGCCGATGAGCAGATTGTGAGCAACGCGTCGGTGCTGGCGCTGCGCAACAGCAATAATCTGACGTTTTTCACCACGGGTACCTGCGATTTCAGCACCTACGACAACCCCGACTTTACCTCGGCCGGCGAGCAGGTGCTGACCGACAACACCGCCGGCGGAGCCATCGGTCTGTTCACCACCACGCGCGTGGTGAATGCCTCGGACAACACGGAGCTGAACAAGGCTTATTTCAACCGTGTGCTGCAGCCGCTGGCCAATGGGCAGTTTCCCACGATTGGCACGGCCGTGATGATGAGCCTGAACGACTACCCAGGGCCGGGAAACGCGGGTGTTATCAATAACCGCAACTATACGCTGCTGGCCGACCCCAGCATGACGCTGGCCTACCCGCGCCAAACCGTGCTGCTGGACAGCCTGCGCCGCCGCGACCCCAAAGGCAACTGGGTAACGGCCGATACGCTGCTGGCGCTGTCGCGCGTGCGCCTGCACGCCAAGGTGCTGAATGGCGGCGCGCTCAGCACTGGCTTCACCGGGCGGGCGCAGGTTACCATCTACGATAAGCCCACCACGGTAATGACGCTGGGCGATGAGCTGCCTAATTACCCCGGCGATGGCCCCCGGCCGGTCGACGTGCAGGAAAGCATCATTTACGGCGGGCAGGCCGAGGTGGTAAATGGGCAGTTCAGTTTGAGCTTCGTGGTGCCCAAGGACATTAACTACAGCGTGGGCGTGGGCAAAATCAGCCTGTACGCCGCTGATGCCGGCCACGGCACCGATGCCAACGGCTACCAGCTGCCCAAAGTGGGCGGAGCCTACAAAGGTGCCCCCAGCGACACCAAACCGCCGGAAATCAGCCTGTTCATGGATAGTGAGCAGTTTGCCTTTGGCGGCCTCACGGCCCAGAATACCACCCTGCTGGCCAAGCTAACGGACGAAAGCGGCATCAATACCACCGGCGCGGGCATCGGGCACGACATCACGGCGATTCTCGACCACGACCCCACCAAACTGCTGACCCTGAACGATACGTATGTGGCCAACGTGGGCGACTTCACCACCGGCCGCGTGAACAACCCCTATAAGACGCTGGCGGCCGGGCCGCACTCGCTCACCCTCAAGGCTTGGGATACCTACAACAACTCGGCCGAGCGCACCATTGAGTTTGTGGTGGCTCACGACGAAAAGCTGGCCCTCGACCACGTGCTGAACTACCCCAATCCGTTTGCCCACCATACTACGTTCTTCTTCGAGCACAACCAGGCCGGGGCCGAGCCCGACAACCTCGACGTGCAGGTGCAGATTTTTACGGTGGCCGGCCACCTGGTGCGCACCCTGAACAGCAGCGTGGCCACCACCGACGGCTACTCGCGCAGCCTGAGCTGGGACGGCCGCGACGATTTCGACGACCCGCTGGCCCGGGGCGTGTACGTGTACCGCCTCACGGTGCGCTCGCAGCGCACCCAAACCGTGGCTTCGAAGTACGAAAAGCTCGTCATTCTCAACTAAGCTAATTTCCGCCTTTCTTTGCGCCCCGGCCGCGCCCTGGCCCCATTGTTCCCTTCTATGCAAGTACTCGTTTCGCGTTCGCGCCTGGCCCTGGCGGCCGGCCTGCTGGCTTCGGCCGCCACGGCCCAGGCCCAGAATCAAGCCGACCCCCACACCATCACCACGGCGGTGCCCATCCTCACGCTCGCCCCCGATGCCCGCTCGTCGGCCCTCGGCGATGCCGGGGTGGCCACCTCGCCCGATGCCAACTCCTCGTACTTCAACCCCGGCAAGCTGGGCTTTGTGCCCTACAAGTACTCGGTGGGCTTGTCGTACTCGCCCTGGCTGCGCAACATCACCGACGACATGAGCATTTCCTACCTGTCGGGCTACGGCAAGATAGGCGCGCGCTCGGCCTTCGGGGCTTCGCTGATGTACTTCGATTTGGGGACCATCGACTACCGCACCATCAACAACACGCCCTATGGCTCGTTCAGCCCCAAAGAGTACGCCTTTGCCGTATCGTATGGCCTGCAGCTAACGGATAACTTCGGGGTGGGCGCGTCGGGTCGCTACATCCGCTCCAACCTAGTGGGAGCCATCAACGGCAACGATGCCAAGCCCGGCCAGTCGGTGGCCGTCGACCTCGGCGCGTACTACCACAAAGATTTGACGATTGGCACGGGCATCTACAACCTGGCGCTGGGCGGCTCGCTGCTGAACCTGGGCAACAAGATGACCTACAACGACCCCACTAATCCCAGCTTCCTGCCCACTACGCTGAAGCTGGGCACGGCCATCACCCGCGAAATCGACCAGTACAATAAAATCACGCTGGTTTTCGATGCCAGCAAGCTGCTGGTGCCCTCGCCCTACTACGAAGACCTGATTAGCCCCACCGATGCGACGCAGTTGCAGCGCATTAGAGACAAAAATGCCGAGCGCAACAACCAGAACATTGTGGGCGCGCTGTTCAGCTCGTTTGGCGACGCGCCGGGTGGTTTCAAGGAAGAGCTGCGGGAAATCGTACTCTCCGGCGGCCTCGAATACAACTACAACGACCTACTGTATGCCCGCGGTGGCTATTTTTACGAAGCCCCCGACAAGGGCAACCGTCAGTACGCGAGCTTGGGCCTGGGCGTGCGCTACCAGGTGTTCGGCATCGATGGCACCTATCTGGTGCCCACCGGCAGCGGCACCAAAAACAACCCGCTGGCCCAAACCATCCGCATTGGCCTGCATTTCAACCTGAACAAGCTGGCCGACGCCTTCGATGAGAACGGCGCGGGCGGCACCGGCGGCACCCAGTCGAACTAGGCTGAGAGGGGAATCAGGCAGGAGGGCAGGAGTGAAACCAACGGGTAGCTGGGCTACTCGTTGATTTCACTCCTGCCTTTCTTCATTTTCGGCGCTTGTAACTTTGGGTCCACACTGCGCTTCCTGCTATCCCTGCCTACCCTAATACCCTAATACCCTCTTAATCCCCCAACCATGCTCGACCGTACCCTTGCCCCGCCCGTGCAGCCGCTGGCCCGCGTGGCCCTGCCCGCCGCCGAGGTCCTGAACTTGCCCAGCGGGGCGCGCCTGCACGTGCTGGCCAACGCGGCCCAGCCCGTGGTGCGCCTGCAAGCCGTGTTTCGGGCCGGCAAGCTGGCCGAGCCTACGCCCGGCCTGGCCTCCCTCACGGCCCGCATGCTGCTGGAAGGCACCACCACCCGCACCGCCCGCCAGATTGCCGACGAAGTGGCCTTCTACGGGGCGTCGCTGGAGTGCGACTCCGGCTTCGACCGCTCCACGCTCACGCTCTACTGCCTCACGCGGCACCTGCCCACGCTGCTGCCCCTGGTGCTTGATGTGCTGACCAACCCCGCCTTTCCGGCCGCCGAATTGCAGCAGCTGCAAACCCGCACCGTGCAAAACGTGCGCGTGGAGCGCCAAAAAACCAGCTACCTCGCCACCGAGCGCTTCAACGAGCTGCTATTTGGCCACGATACTGCCTACGGCGGCCCCTTCGATGAAGTGGCTTACCAGGGCCTGACCGCCGGGCAGGCCCGCGACTTCCACCGTGCCGCCTACTCGCTGGCCAATGCCGAGTTGTTTTTGTGCGGCGACGTGGCCGCCGAGCGCGATGCGGTAGCCCAAGCTTTCGGGACCAACGCGCTGGCTGGTGCGGCCCTGCCCGCGCCCACGGTGGTGCTGCCGGAGCTGGTGGCCGCCGCGCCCGACCGCGTGGCCGTGCCCGGCAGCCTGCAGGCCTCCATTCGGATGGGCCGGCTGTGGCCCGCCCCCACGCACCCCGACACGCACCGCCTGAAACTGCTGGTGAACGTGTTCGGGGGCTATTTTGGCTCGCGCCTGATGCGCAACATCCGCGAAGACAAAGGTCTCACCTACGGCATTTATGCCAGCGTGGCCCCGCGCGAGTACGGCACCTACCTGGTGCTGGGCACCGACGTGAAGGGCGAGAGCGCCGACTACGCCGTGAGCGAGATTGAGCTGGAAATGCGCCGCCTGCAGGAAGAACCTATTCCGGCCGAGGAGCTGGAAACGGTGAAAAACTACCTGCTAGGCAAGTTCGCCAACGAGTTGTCCACCGTGTTCGAGCAGTGCGATAAATATAAAAACCTGATATTTCTGGACCTGCCAGCCGACTACTACACGCAATTCGTGCAGCAAACCAAAGCTGTTGATGCGGAGACGCTTCAGGCGCTGGCGCAGGAATACCTGGGCTCGCAGAGTATGCAGGTGGTAATCGCGGGCCCGGCCAGCGTTTAACTCAAGTAACCGTAGTAAAAAAGGCCGTCATGCAGCGCGCAGCGAAGCATGACGGCCTTTTTTACTACGGTTACTTCTGCACGGCTACTTAAAACCAATAACGAAACGTCATGCTGAGCGAAGTCGAAGCATCTCTACCACGAAAGTAAATAACTACTTCGGTAGAGATGCTTCAACTTCGCTCAGTATGACGTTCTGCTGTTTTATCAGCTTACCGTTTCCTGAATGGCGGGTGGCGTAGCGTTATACTCCGCAGTCGCAGTGCGATGCTCGGCGGTTTTCTTGCCCTGGTCGTCCTTCACATCGCGGCGGCTGAAGGGGCGGATGATGAGCCGCAACGCCTGGTCGGAGCTGAAATAGCTGAACGCCCAGTCGACTAGCGCCACCACTTTATTGCGGAAGCCCACCAGCGTCATCAGGTGCACAAACAGCCAGGTGAGCCAGCCGAAAAAGCCCCGGAAGTGAATGCTGCCGGGCAGGTCGACCACGGCCTTGTTGCGGCTCACGATGGCCATTGAGCCTTTGTTGTTGTACACGAAATCGAGGGGCTTTTCGAGGCGCAGCATGCGCTGCAGGTTGGTGGCCAAGTGGTCGGCGTGTTGCTGAGCTACGGGCGCGAGCATAGGCAGGCCTTTGGGCATGTCATCCGTCACCATGTTGGCCACGTCGCCGATGGCGAAGATGTTGTGCTGGCCCTGCACCAAGTTCCAGCCGTTCACGGTGATGCGCTTGTTGCGGGTGATGGCCTCGGCGGGCAGGCCGGGCACTTCGGCGCCGTTCACACCGGCCGCCCACACCAGGTTTTCGGTCGGAATAAACTCGGTGTCAGAGTAATAAGCCTTGCCTTCCTCGTAGCGCTTGATGGCGGTGTTGAGGTGCACGAGCACGCCCAACTCGTCCATGTAGCGCTTGGCATCGGCCTGCGAGGCGGGCGACATGGGCCCGAGCAGCGCTGGGCCGGCCTCCACCAGAAAAATCTGCATGTTGCGCAGGTCTAGCTCGGGATAGTCTTTGGGTAGCACATGCTTGCGCATCTCGGCCAGCGAACCACTGATTTCGACGCCCGTGGGACCACCGCCCACCACTACAATGTTCAGCAGCGCCTGCCGCTCGGCGGGGTCGCTGGTAAGCAGGGCTTTTTCGAAATTCTGGAAGATGAAGCTGCGCAGATTCAGGGCATTGGGAATGCTCTTGATTTGCATGGCGTTGCGCTCAATGCTTTCCAGCCCAAAGAAATTGGTGAGCGAGCCAGTGGCCAGCACCAGGTAGTCGTAGCGAATGTCACCGACGCTGGTAATGAGCTTGTTATTGCCCGGGTCGACGCGCTGCACGTCGGCCATCCGGTAGAAGAAATTCGTCTGGCCCGCGAAAATCTTGCGAATGGGGTACGCAATGCTGTCCGCCTCGAGGGCCCCGGTGGCTACCTGGTACAGCAACGGCTGGAAGTTGTGGTAGTTGTTGCGGTCGACTACTACGACTTGCACCGGCGCTTTGCGCAATGCCTGGGCCAGGCGGAGGCCGCCAAAGCCGCACCCCACAATAACGACGCGGGGCTTATCCGAAACCGGAAGATTGGTATCCATAGAGTTGAGCAAGGAGCAAACTCTAGTTAAACTGCTATATGCCGGTTTCGGTTACCAAAATCCTGGTTATTCCGCTTAGTAGTCGTCGTTGCTGGCCTTCTTCTTGAACTCGCCGTTCTTCACCTGCTGAATAAGCTGGAGCCAGCTGAAAGGGTTGAGCAGCGGGTTGTTGGAATACTGGTTGGGAGCCATGCCCATGTGGCGGTCGTAGTCGAGGCGCTGGTTGCTCATCGTCTGGCGGAAGTTGGCCGTGGGGCCCATGGGCTGGGTGCGGAAAATCCGGTTCATCAGCTCCTCGTTTAGGTTGTCGGCGGCGGCGCTGCCGCGCTCGGTGGGCAGGCGCAGGGCCAGGAAAGCCTTTTTGAAGTCGCGCTCGGTGGTGTAGGGGAACACGCGTACTTCGGGCAGAATGGTGGCATCCTCAATCAGCTGAATGACCACCGAATAGCTCTGGCGGCGGAAATCGGGCGGAATCACGATGGTTTGGTTGGCGTAGCCCAGCGAGCGAATCACGATGCTGTCGCCGGCCAGCACGGCCATCGAAAAATAACCGTAGATGTTGGACGTGGTGCCGCGCCCGGCCTTGGGTACGTACACGCTGGCCCCCGGCACGCCCAGCAAGCTGTCGCCGCTGGCCACGATGCCGGTGAACTGAATAATCTGACGCTTGCCCTGGGCGTGCGCGCCGGGCGCGGCCAGCAGCAGGCTCAGCAGGAGCCCGGCAATAAATACGGGAAGGCCACGAAGGCACAAAAAATCAGGCATATTCAGATTGCGGAAGAACAAATATACGTGTGCCGAAGCGGGGGCGTTGATACCTTTGAACGAGAACGGACGAAGGGTGGAATTCCCTTCTCAGACAGTAGATGCGCTTGAAACATTTCACGGTTGCTTTCGGGCAGCAACTTTTTAAGTCGTTGGGCGACGAAAGCCGCGTCCGCATCCTGCATTTGCTGTGGCGCAACCACGAAATGGTGGTGGCCGACCTCGAACAGGTGCTCGATTTTACGCAGACCAAAACCAGCCGGCAATTATCGTACTTAAAGAATGCAGATTTGGTGAATGTGCGCCGGCTCGATAACTGGATGTACTACTCGCTGAAGCCGGAAACGGCCGAGCTGCTTCAGCCGCTGCTGGCTGCCATGGAACAAGACCCGCAGCTGCTGCACGACCAGCAGATATACCAAACCCTGTGGTCGAACCGCGAGCTAGCGGCTTACAAGCTGCAAAACCGCCATTGGCACGGCCGGTAGCCGGAAGCACTAGGCAACGCCCGCGCCCGCCCTGCGTTCAACCGGACATATGAAGCAAACTCGCCGCCTGTTTGTGTGTGCTGCCCAAAAATCGGGCGTGGGCAAGGAAGTAGCCCGCGCCCTGAAAAAAGAGCTGAAGCGCCAGGGCCTGCACAAGCAGGACGTGGGCGGCGAAACCGTGCGGGTTGTGGTGCAGACCTGCGACTGCCTCGATTTGTGCAAGCAGTGCAAAAAGGGCGCGGGGGCGGCCCTCATTGCCTACCCCGAGGCCGTGGCGTACGGCCACGTGCTGCCCGCCGACGCGGCCGAGCTGGTGGCCGAGCACATCGGCCGGGGGCAGGTGCTCCAGCGTCTGCACCTGGCAAAATAGGCCAGCCAGCCCGTGCCGGCCCGCAATGGGCCGGGGCTGGCCAACCGTAGGCCGGTTTAATTCGTTGATACCGTCATTTAGTTGTTAATTCACTACATCGCTCCTATGCGCTTTTCTCTTGCAACCCTGCTTCTGACGGGGTTGGCTTACACTGCGGCCGCCCGGCCCGCCGCGCCCGCCGATTCCGCTTCCACTACGCCAACGCCGGCAACGGCCCCCGGCCTGGCCCCGCTGGCTACGCAAATGCAGCCGCGCGCCACCAAATCGTTCAGCCAGCTCGGCAAGAATAAGACGCTGACGCTGTTACCCATTCCGGTGCTGTTTTACCAGGCCGAAACCGGGTTTGGCTACGGCCTGGGTGCGCTGCTCAGCGGCCGCTTCTCGCAGGACACCCTTACGCGGCCCTCCAACGCCCGCGTGCAGTACTGGACTACCACCAAAGGCCAGTCGCTGGTACAGCTGGTGCATTCGATTTATACGCCGGGCGAGAAGTTCTACCTCAACGGTGAAATCAGCGCCTACGACATTCTGCTGTATTATTACGGCAAAGGCCCGGCTACCACCAGCGCCAACGAGTCGGAAACCAAGTACAAGCTCTTCATCATCAACCAGCGCATTCAGAAGCAGATTGCCCCCAAGCTGTTTTTCGGTGCCTTGTATCGCTACACCAGCATCACCAATGTATCCACCCAGGACCTGACCACGGACGGCGGTTCGCGCAGCGTGTTCTACACCGACCCGCGCATCACGGCGCGCGAGCGGCAGGATACGCGGGTTTCGGGCCTCGGCCCGGTCATCACCTACGACACCCGCGATGTGCCCCTGGCAGCCTTCCACGGCGATTTGCTCGATATTGGGGCCACCTTCAACGGCACCGGCCTGGGCTCGGACTATCGCTTTGTGCGCTATCAGGTTGATGCCCGCCACTTCCAGCCTATTGGTTCGAACCGCACCATTCTGGCGGCGCAGTTCCTGGGGCAGTTCCACACCGGCGACGTGCCGTTTCGCGAGCTGGCCGGTATCGGGGCCAACCTGGGCGGCACGCTCTACAAC
>JALYUH010000483.1 GCA_030853985.1 Bacteroidota bacterium
GTATCGAGCCGGTCGGGCTGCCCGCGTACCTTAATGCGCTCCACCACGCGGCGCACGGGTTTCCAGCGGCCATCGTGCCAATATTCGCGCTTCGTGTTGTCCTTGAATTTCAATTGGTAGAAGTCGAGTACGTCGGCTGCCACGTTGGTGACGCCCCAGGCCACGTTCTCATTAAAGCCGATGATGATGGCCGGCGCGCCTGGAATCGTCACGCCGTACACGTTCAGGCCCGGCGCGTTCAGTTGAATCTGGTACCAGATGCTGGGCAGATTGAGCTGCAAATGCGGGTCGTTGGCCAGCAGCGGGTAGCCCGAGGCCGATTTCAGCCCACTCACCGCGAAGTTATTGGAGCCTAGGTCGGCATCGGGCTCATCGCGCAGCTGCTGCATCGCATAATCGGCCCCGAACGACTTGGGCACGGGCGGCGCGACCAGCGGCTTGAAATCGAGCGGCGTGCCTACCGGCACAATCGGGTCCTCCAGCGTGGGGTAGTCCGGAAACAGGTCCTTCACCACGGCCGGGCCGTACTTGCGCAGAATGTTGCTCATCCGCAAATCGTCGGTGCGCCCACTCAAATCCCAAGCCATGTACTTGAGCAGCAACGCGCATATCAGCGGCTGCCAGGGCTCGGGCCGGTAGTCGAGCAGCTTGTACTCGAAGGGCAGCGTGGCGGGGGTTAGCTGGCCGATGTAGGCATTCACGCCAGCCGAGTACGAATCCAGCACGGTGCGAGTGCCGGGGTCGCCCATCATGGCCTTCAGGGAGTTGGCCGCGCCGAAGGGTAGGCCCATGCGCCGGAAAAACCGGTCGGTTTCGAGCCGGGCCGGCCCCAAAATCTCGCTTAGCCGGCCGGCAGCCACGTGGGTCTGAAACTCCATCTGCCAGAGCCGGTCGCGGGCCGTGAGGTAGCCCTGGGCGAAATACAGGTCGGCGTCGTTCTGGGCAAACACGTGCGGCACGCGGTGGTCGTCGTAACGCACCGTCACGGGCTGGCGCAGGCCGGGCAGGGCCAGCGTCTGGCGGTCGGGGAAGTCGCCGGGCCGCTCGCCGTTCTGCCAGAAGCCGCGGTAAGGGCTTAAGAGCTTGCCAAAAGGCGGCAGGTCGCCGTGCTTCGTGTTGAGCATCCACACGAGCGTGATGCTCGCGGCCAGGGCCAGCAGGGCTTTAATCATTTAACAATTAACATTTATCATTTAACAATTCGCCCAGACAACGCCAATATTTGAGAAGCAGCGGCAAGTAACAAAAATGCCGGCAACTACTCGCCTATCAGCGCCATCTGGGCAACTGTTAAATGATAAATGGTAACTGTTAAATGAAGCCCCTCACCGCAGCGCCACTTCGCGCACCAGCCCGCCGATGCCCCACAGCAGCAGCTGCTGGCGCACAGCTTCGGCCTCGGGGCGCTCGCCGAAGTTGCCCACGAGCACGCGGCTGCGCTGGCGGCCATCCACCAAATCCTGGGCGATGGTGACGGCGATATCGGGTAGGTGCGCCTTAATGCGGGCCTGCACGGCCTGGGCATTGATGGCATCTACAAACGAGCCGGCCTGAATAAGGAAGCCGGCCGGGCAATCCACCGATTCGGCCACGGTGATAACCTTGGCGGTGGTGACGGGGGCGGCAGCCAGCAATGCGGCTTCGGTGGCGGCGGGCGTAGTGGTTACTTTATAAGTAGTGTAGGCGGCGTCGGGGTTGGGGTCGGCGTCGTAGAGAGCGGCCAGGTTGGCGGGCGTGGTGGCCGGGCCAAGGGGCGTAGTAGCGGCTACTACTTCGGCGACCACGGTGGCGGCACCGCAGTCAACGATGCCCAGCGGGTGGGCGGCGGCTTCCGACAAATCGAGGATGCGCTGGTGGCGGAACGGGCCCCGGTCGGAAACCCGCACGATGACCGATTTGCCGTTTTTTACGTTCGTCACCCGCAGGCGAGTGCCGAAGGGCAGCGTTTTGTGGGCGCAGGTATAGGCGTGGCGGTTGTAGCGCTCGCCGCTGCTCGTGCGCTTGCCCTGAAAGTAACTGCCGTACCAGGAGGCCCGGCCGCGCAGCACCGTGGTGCTGTTGGCGGAAGTGGTGGGTTCCGAATGGGTGGTACGAGGGGCGCGGGCGAGGGCCGGCGTACCCACAAAACCCAGCAGCAAAAACAGGCAGCTGGTGAGGGCAGTTAGTACAGAGCGTCGAACTAAAATCATGCGATTTTGCAGATGGTGAGCAGGACAAACATAGGCCGGCCCACCACCCAATGCTAAAAAACGCCCGCGCGCTGCTAAGCCAATGGGGTTAAAAATTATCCTTTTCCCATAAAACTTGTATTTAATTAATCTAAGATGCGCTTTCAAAACCGGCCGTGAGGAGGCTCAAACTATATTTTGCCCAACCCGCCCCTAACCCTTGCGCCGACGCTTAAATTAGATTATGCGACGGGTATAAAATTTCGGCTTCGGCGCTCCGACTACCTTTGAAACCGGGTTGCACACGTCCGGATTCTTTCGTAAGCAGTTGCTTTCCAGCCTTCCCCCCAACCCTACCTTTGCCCCATGGATTTTGGCCGCCTGCCCGACCTGCGCTACGTTGATTTCAGCCTCCCGCCCGACCACCCCGAAACGGCCCGCGTGCTGGCCCGCGCCCGGCCCACGCAGCCCACGTCGGCCAAGCTATATGTAGGCTGCCCCATTTGGACCAACAAGGAGTGGCTGGGCTCATACTTCCCGCTTGGCATCAAGGAGCCGGAGTACCTGCGCTACTACGCCCAGCAGTTCAATAGCATCGAGCTGAATACCACGCACTACCGCATCCCGGACGCCACCACGGTGCGGCGCTGGCGCGAGGCCGTGGGGCCCGATTCGGGCTTTAAGTTCTGCCCGAAGCTGCCGCGTAGCATCAGCCACGAGCGTGAATTATTTCAGGCCGACGATTTGGTGGTGACCACGGCGCGGGCCTTCGAAGGCTTGGGCGACAACTTGGGCTGGGCCTTTTTGCAGCTGCCGCCGCACTTTGGCCCCGAGCACCTGCCGCGCCTGGAGCGCTTCCTGGTCGATTTCCCCGCCGCCGTGCCGCTGGCCGTGGAACTGCGCCACCCGCGCTGGTTCGCCGACCGCGGGCTAGCCGATGCCGTGTTCGCCATCCTCGAAGCGCTGAACAAAACACTGGTGATAACCGACGTGGCCGGCCGGCGCGACGTGCTGCCCCTGCGCCTGACCACGCCCACGGCCTTCATCCGCTTCAACGGCCACGGCCTGCACAGCACCGACTACCACCGCGCCGATGCTTGGGCCGAGCGAATAGCCGCCTGGGTAGCCCAGGGCGTGCACGAGGTCTACTTCTTCATTCATCAAAAGGATGTGCGCCACGCGCCCATTTTCACCCAGTACCTGCTGGAGAAAATCCGGGCGCTGACGGGAATTACCGTGCCGCCGCCGCGCATTATCCCGCAGGCGGTGCAGGGGAGCTTGTTTTAGCCGTACTGCTTCAAAACCGTCCTGCCGAGCGCAGCCGAGGCAGGACGGTTTTGAAATAGCTACAGCAACGGCTCCAGCACCTGCCACACGTTGCGGGCCAGAATTTTCTGGCCTTCCGCGTTGGGGTGCACGCCGTCGGGCAGGTTTAGCTCGCGGCGGCCGAGCACGCCTTGTAGCAGGAAGGGGATGAAGGGTAGCGCGTTTTTGTCGGCCAGAGTGCGGAACAGGGCTTTGAAATCGCCCGCGTAGTGCGCGAGGCGGTGGCCGCCGAGCGGGCCGAGGTCGAAGGGAAACTCCAGGCCGGCCAGCACAAGTTGGGCGCTGGGATGTTGGCGCTTCACGGCATCAATGATGAACTGCAGATTCTGGGTGGTTTCGCGCACCGGAATGCCGCGAATGCCGTCGTTGGCCCCAAGGGCCAGCACGAACACCTCGACCGGGTGGCGGGCCAGCACGGCGGCCAGGCGCTGGCGGCCGCCGGCGCTGGTTTCGCCGCTCACACCGTAGTTGTAGGCTTTATAAGGCAGCGGCAGCGCATCGAGGCGCTGCTGCACGAGGCTGGGGAAACTGTGGGCGGCAGGCAGGCCGTGGCCGGCGGTGAGGCTGTCGCCGAAGAAAATAATGTTTTTCATGGAGTGCTGTTTCAACAGCACGGAGGCCGTTTTCGTGCCGCTACATCAGCTATCAGCCGTAAGCCTAAAGCGGCAAGCCTCAATTTTGGAAGCCGGTAGGTTGGGGCTTACGGCTGGTAGCCGAATTTACTCTACCACCTCCAGCGTGGTGCGGAACGAGACGTACTTGCCGGCGAAATGCTTGTCCATGTCGGCCCGCAAAGCTGGTGCGCAAAGGGTCTGGTATTCTTCCAGCTGCTCGAGGCTAATGCAGTAGTATTGGGAGGCGTAGGTGATGCCGCCGTCTTCCTCATTCAGCAGGCGCAGCAGCTGGCTTTTGATAAAAAAGCCGGTGTCCATCACCTCCGGAATGTGGGTGGAGCGCATGTAGTCGAGCCATTCGGTGGCCACGGCGGGCTCGATGCTAGTAGTGACGTTGTAGAGAATCATAAGTCGGTGAAATAGTGAGATAGTGAAATGGTGAGTTGATGGAAAAGGTGTAGTGAAGAATCCCGGGTGCAAACCGCGCAATCAGAACCACAAACTTACCCATTCACCACCTCACCGTTTCACCGTTTCAGACGCGCATTGCGTCGAACTGAAAGTCGGTGATACGGGCCTGAATGTCCTGGGGGCTAAGTTTGTCGGCGGCGGCGGCCTGGGCCAGCGCGGGCAGCTCGGCATCGCCGGCCAGGCGCAGGCTCAGAATCTGGGCCAGGGTGAGCTGCTTTTCGAGCGCGGCAAAGCGTTGGCCGCTCACCTCAAAGTAGCGTTGGCGCACTTCGAGCCGGCAGATGCGGTCCTGCAACTGCAAGGCGTAGTGCTGGCGCAGCATCACGAGCACCCCGAGGCCGATGATGGCCAGCGCGGCCACCGTGAACCAGAGCCGGGCCGTCTGGTCGTCGTCGCCGGCTACTTTGGTGTAGCGCAGCACGGCGTAGCCGGCCATGAGCAGGGCCAGCGGCAGCAGCACGAAATGGTGCCACGGGTAATACATGGGGGTGTTTTTAGTAGGCGTGGCCATACGAAAAGAAGTGGTTTGGTGGGGTGAAGTTGTGCTACGTTGCTACGCGGCTGCGGAGTAAAGGGCAATAAAAAACTCCGGCCGAAGCCGGAGTTTCTTTGGGGATACGACGAAACGGTCGCCTGGTTATTTCATTTCTTTGGCGCGCTTCTTCTCGGCCTTGGCCATGTCGCGGGCGGCGCGTTCCTGCTTTTTAGCTTCTTTGGCGGCGTTGCGCTGCTGCTTGAGCTGGTCTTTCTGGGCTTTTTCCTGCTTGCGCTGCTCGCGGAGCTGCTTTTTCAGGTCGCTTTTGGCGTTGGCGGTTTCCTTAATTTGGCTGCGGCTGTTGCGCACAGCTTGGTCGCTGGAGTTGCTTTGCTGCTTTTGGGCCTCGTAGGTGGCTTTGGCATCGGCGGCGCGCTGGGCCTGCTGCTCGGGGGTGAGCACCGGGGCCGTCATGGGGTCGGTAGCGGGCACCGGAGTGGTTTGCGCCTGCGCCGAAAGGGCCGATACGACCAATATGGCCATCAGGCCGAGAAATTTTTTCATAGGAAAAGGCGGATGCGCCTGGTTAAGTTACGGGCCGTGTACGCCGGGCTTTCGGCAAGGTTTTCGGGAAACCTCGCAAATCGGTAGCCGGCCAGCGTTGCCTCACCCCCTACTCCTCCACGTAGTCCAGGTCTTTGCCGTAGCTCTCGGGCAGCGTGCTCACGGCCCAAAAGGCCACCAGCAGCGTGAGGCCGCCCAGCACGGCCGCGCCCGGCACGAAGCCCAGCGCTCCGCTCAAATACTTGAAGGCGGGCACCAGCCCCACCACCGCGCCCCGCGCGAAGTTGGGCGCGGTGGTGGCCACCGTGGCCCGCAGGTTGGTGCCAAACTGCTCGGCCGCCACCGTCACAAACAGCGCCCAGAAGCCCACCGACATGCCCAACACGAAACACACGGTATAGAAGGTGGTGGGCGAAGCGCCCTGAATACCGAACAAATACACTGCCACCAGCACCGTGCAAAACACCAGAAACACCTGCAGCGCCTTATTGCGCGAGTGCCAGAGCTGGCTTAGCGCCCCGCTCATAAAATCGCCAAACACGAGCCCGAAGTAGCACCAGAACACCGCCAGCCCGGCCGTGACCTCGCCCGTGAGGCCCAGCGCCCGCCCAAACTCGGGAGCCAGCGTGACCAAAATGCCCACCACGAACCACAGCGGCACCCCAATCAGCAGCACGCGCAGGTACTTGCCCAGCCGCACGGGGTTGGTGAACAGGCTCATAAAATTGCCGCGCGATACCCCGGCCTGGGCCTGCACCTGCCGGAACATGCCCGATTCGAACACGCTCACGCGCAGCAGCAGCAGCGCCAGGCCCAGCCCGCCGCCCACGAAATAGGCGTTGCGCCAGCCCAGCTTTTCGCCCACCCAGTAGCCCAGCATGGCCCCGCTCACGCCCACGGTAGCCACTATCATGGTGCCGTAGCCGCGTTTTTCTTTGGGCAGGCTTTCGCTCACGAGCGTGATGCCCGCGCCCAGCTCGCCGGCCAGCCCGATGCCCGCAATCAGCCGCAGCCAGGCGTACTGGTCGATGGTTTGCACGAAGCCGTTGGCCAGGTTGGCCAGCGAATAAAGTAGGATGGACCCAAACAGCACCGAGAGCCGGCCCTTCTTGTCGCCTAGAATGCCCCACAGAATACCGCCGAGCAGCATGCCGCCCATCTGCATGTTTATCAGGAATAAGCCCCGGTCCGTGACGGCGGCTTTGTCGAGAATGCCAAGGTCGTTGAGGCTTTTAACCCGCACGATGCTGAAGAGAATCAGGTCGTAAATATCGACAAAATAGCCCAGCGCCGCCACGATGACGGCGGCGGTGAGCACGGTGCTTTTAGGAGGGTGGGAGGCTTGCATGGCGAAATGTAGCGCGGACTTTCAGTCCGCGAAGCCATTCGTAATCCCATTGCACTACTCGCGCACTAAAAATCTGCGCTAGTTGTGGGTCGTTTCGGCCGCTACTTCGCAGTGGTTGTGGCAGCCGCCGGGCAGTTCGCCATCCTCCACCTGCACGGTGCTGTGGCGGATGTTGAACTCGGTTTCGAGGCCTTTGGTGAGCGTGGCCAGCCACTGGGCATCGGCCGCGCCGGGACGCACGAGGTGGGCCATGAGGGCGGCATCGTGGCCGGCACTGCTAAGGCTCCAGATGTGCAGGTCGTGAACAGATTCGACGGCGGGTTGTTTTAGCAAGTAGGCGCGCACAGCTTCGGGGTCGATGCCATCGGGCACGGCCTGCAGGCCCAGGCGCAGGCTGTCGCGCAACAGCCCCCACGAGCCGAAGGCGATGATGCCTAGGATGATAAAGCTTATAATCGGGTCGAGCCAGGTCCAGCCGGTGAGCAGCACCAGGCCCCCGCCGGCCACCACACCCACGCTCACCAGCGCATCCGTCAGCATGTGCAGGTAGGCCCCGCGCACGTTCACGTCGTCCTGCTGCCCGCTACGGAAGAGCAGGGCGGTGATGCCGTTGACGAGGATGCCAATTCCGGCCAGTAGCATCACCCAACGGCCGTTCACGGGGGCAGGGTGGCGCAGGTGGTCGATGGTTTCCCACAGAATAAAGCCCAGCGCCGCATACAGCAGGGCCGTGTTCAGCAACGCGGCCTGAATGGTAGCGCCGCGGTAGCCAAAGGTGTAGCGCCGGGTGGCCGGGCGGCCCGCCAGCCAAGCCGCGCCCCACGCCAGGGCCAGGCTCAACACATCACTTAAATTGTGCCCGGCGTCGGAAAGCAGGGCGCTGGAGTTGGCCCAGAAGCCGCCCATGGCTTCGGCCACCACAAAGGCCAAGTTGAGGGCAATGCCGATGGCGAAGGCGGCGCTGAAGCCCCCGCCGGCCGGCGGGGCGGCGTGCTGGTGGCCGGCGTGCGAATGGCCGGGAGCAGAATGGTCGTGGTCGTCGTGGGGCATAAGAGTCGAAACCGTGGGGGCTGCGCTCTAAACGTAGGGTGGCAGTTTTGGGTGCGGGGCTGTTACGGCTCACGCGTCAGCACCTCGTCAATCAGGCCGTAGGTTCGGGCTTCGTCGGCGCGCAGCCAGTAGTCGCGGTCCGAGTCGGCGTGGATTTGCTGGTAGGTTTTGCCGGTGCGCTCGGCGTAGATGCCGTAGAGCTCCTCGCGAATTTTGATGACCTCGCGGGCCGTGATTTCAATATCGGCCGACGGCCCCTGCACCCCGCCCGAGGGCTGGTGAATCATGACGCGGGCGTGGGGCAGAGCCGAGCGTTTGCCAATGGCGCCGCCACACAGCAGAAACGCCCCCATGCTGGCCGCCAGCCCCGTGCAAATAGTAGCCACGTCGGGCGTCACGTACTGCATCGTATCAAACAGCCCAAACCCAGCATACACCGAGCCGCCTGGCGAATTGATGTAGAGCAGAATATCCTTGCGGGAATCGACTGATTCGAGGAACAGCAGTTGGGCGTTGATAATGTTGGCGATGTTGTCATCAACGGCCTGCCCGAGAAAGATGATGCGGTCCATCATCAGGCGCGAAAACACGTCGATTTCGCGGAAATTCTGCGGCCGCTCTTCAATCACGGAGCGGGTCATATTAGTGAATTGGGGGCGGGCCAGCACCCCGGCGTGGCGGGTGTATTGGTCCACGGTCAGGCCGTTGAGACCCCGGCCGTGCACGGCAAATTTGCGGAATTCGGTTTGGTTGAGCATGGGTTTTTAGGATTGGAAAAAGGCACGGCGCGGCCCGCCGTGCCGGATGGCATGGGGAGAAAGGCCCGAAAAGCAAGAGTGTAGCGGCGCGATACGTCGCGGCTTCGCGTTCGCGCTAGCTGGTGGTCTTAGGAGATGTTGTTTAACGCCGAGACGCGACGTATCGCGCCGCGACATCGTTCAGCTACCGCAGAGGCGGCGCAGCCAAGCCCAGCGCCCGCCGTACAGCCGCGCGTGAATCTGGCGCAGCTCCTGCCGCAGTTGCTGGCGGCCAGCTCGGCGCAGGCCGTGGTAGAGCTGCTGCTGAGTGGCGGTATCGGCGGCCAGCTCGCCGTCGAAAAGCTGGCGCAGGGTCCATTCCTCGGCCGGCCGGGCGTCGGGGCCGTTTAGCAATTGCTGTTCGATTATTTGCAGCCGTTTGAGTTCGGGGCGCATGGCTTAATATTCGATGGTTTCGGTCCGAAGGGCGGCGTGCACCGAGGCACGTAGCCGCTCCAGGCACTTGAATTTCTGCACCGTGGCCGAGCGCACCGAGCGGTAGCCGTGGGCTTCCGCAATCTGCTTGAGGGGCTGCTGGAAATAGTAGAAACGAAGCAGAATATTCCGGCATTTCGCGCCCAGGCGCTCCACGTAGTCGAGCACGGCAAAGGCGGGCTCGGGGGCAGCTTCCGATTCTTCAGCGACGAACGAATCGGAATCGTCGGGCAGGGTTTCGTGGGGCAGGCGGGCGCGGCGGCGCTGCTCGTGCTGCCAGTGGTGGCGGGCAATGCCCACCAGATACGTGCTTGCCGCGGCCGTTAGCACCAGCGCGCCACCCACTGCCTGTTCATAGAAAACCACCAGCGCATCCTGAAACACGTCCTGCGCATCCTGTTCCGAGCCGCCCTGGCGCTGCACCAGCCGCCGCACCGCCGGAAAAGCCTGCCGGTAAAGCTGCGTGAGGGCACGCTCGCGGTCGGCCAGCAGCGCTTGGCGGAGCATGGCGGCGGGCGGCGCAGATAGGAGGGAAGTCGTCATCGGAGCAGGCATGTACCAATTAATCCATTTTTGGCACAACTATCACCCTGCTGCTGCGAAAAAAGTCCGGCCGCCCTCCCGGTGGGGAAGGCGGCCGGCCCAATTCGGAGTGCTGGCGCCAGTGAAGCAAGCGCTACTTGAAGCTCAACGGCACCACCAGCCGCACGCTCACATTGCGGCCCTGGTTGAACACGCCGGTGCGGCCGTTGGAGGCGTTGTAGTCGGCGTATTTCAACCGGCTCAAGTGGCTCTGGTAACCCACATCGAACAGGTTGTTGGCCGTGAGGTAAAGCGAAAACAGCGTGCGCCCGGCGGCCGACGCCACATCGGTGCCCAAGCCAGCGTTGATGAGCGTGTAGCCCGGCGTGGCCGTTTCGGTGCCGAACGCCGAGAAAAACCGGTCTTGGGCGAAGGTGTGCTCCAACTGCACCCGCGCATACGGGTTGGCAATGCGCTTGCCCTGGCGGCGGAAGTTGGCCCGCAGCTCCGACTGCAGCCGGTCGCCGGGGATGAAGGGCAGGTACTGCTCCTCGGCCGATACATTCAGCTGGCGGGCGCGCACCATCGAAAACGAGTTTTCGAAGTGCAGCCAGTCGAGCGGGTGCGGGTGGAAGTCGAGGCTCACCTCGCCGCCGTAGAGGCGGGCCTGGCCCTGGTCGTACTGGTAGGCCAGCGTGCCATTGCGCAGCGAGTCGGCCCCGCCCGCGGCCAGCAGGCGGCGCGTAAAAATATAGTTGCTGATGCTGTTGGTGAACGCATCGACGCCGAAGCGCACGTGGTCGGTCACGTAGCTCACGCCGGCATCCACCTGCAGGCTGGTTTCGGCGGCCAGGTTGTCGTTGCCAATTTCGTAGCGGATGGTGCCCTCGTGCTTGCCGTTCGAGCCCAGCTCGGCAATGTTAGGCGCCCGAAAGCCGCGCGAGAGGTTGGCCTTCACCGTCAGCTTCTCGCTAAGGCTGTAGGCCGCCCCGAAACTGCCGCTGTAGTTGCGAAAGGTGCTGATGAAGCCCGGAAACTTCATCTCGGCCGTGGGGTCGGTGCTGGGCCGCTCGCTGCCATCGAGTTGCAGGCGGTCGGCCGCAATTTGGCGCACATCGTAGCGCAGTCCGCCGCTGAGGTCGAGCGCGCCGATGGTCTTTTTGGCCACGCCAAACACGCCGGCTTCATTCACCCGGTAGGCTGGAATCAGGAATTCGACGCCCAGGTTGCGGTTTTGCTGGTGCAGGCCGCTACTGCCCACGGTCAGGTTCCAGCCATTTTTTTCGGGCAAAAAGTAGCGCAGCGAGTAGTCCACGGTGCGCAGCTGGAAGTAGAGCGAGGTTTCGGTTGGGTCGAGCACGTTGCCGTATTCGCGGCGCAGATTCTGCTGGTAGCTCACCTGCAGGCCCAGCCGGCCGCCGCTGGCTCCCAGAATGAAGTTGTTGTCGGTACCGATGCGCAGGTGGTTCACCTGCTGCTGGGGCACGGCCAGGCCGTAGCCGCGCAGTTCGCCATCGGTTACGGGCACGGTGGCGGTGACGGGCGTACCGTCGGGGTAATGGCCGAGAAACGCCTCGCGGACGAAGCGGCCGCTCACCGTGTCGCGCGCGCCCTCCGTGAGCCCCAGCCGCTGGTTGAAGCTGCTGAACGTCAGGTGCGAGTAGCCCCAGCTCTTGTTCAGGCCCACGTAGCCGTTGGCATCCCACTCATTGAAGCCCGAGTTGTACACCCGGCCATCGTAGCGGTTCTGGTAGTCGCCGGCCACTTTGCGGGTGCCCCGCGCCAGCCAGTTCAGCCCGTTCAGGTTGCCCGCATTTTCAAAAGAATAAGCCTGTAAATGGTTATTGGTTTGATAATTTGCCGTGGCCGTACCCTTGATGCGCCCTTCGGCAATAGGGTCGGGGGCCACGAAGTTGATGACGCCCGCCATCGCATCCGACCCGTACAGCAGCGAGCCCGGCCCCTTGATAATCTCGGCCCGGTCCACGCTGAACTCGTCGATTTCGATGCCGTGCTCGTCGCCCCACTGCTGGCCTTCCTGGCGCGCGCCGTTGTTCAGCGTCACCACGCGGTTGTAGCCCAGCCCGCGCACCACCGGCTTGCTGATGGCCGCGCCGGTCGTAATCTGGGCCAAACCCGGCGTGTGGGCAATGGCATCCACGAGATTCGAGCCCGAGGTCTGGTTCAGCCGCGTGCGGTCGACCACCGCCGTGGGCACCGGCGAGCGCCGCAGCTGCGTGGCCTGCGACACGCCCGTGACCACCACCTGCCCGATTTCGGTGGCCGCCACTGTCAGCTTGAAATCCAGCGGCTGCCCGCTGCCCGTGTCCACGGTCTGCGTCACGGTGTTGTAGCCCAGCGAGCGCACCTGCACCGTGAAGCGCCCGCGCGGTAGGTTGCCGAAGCTGAACGAGCCATCCGCGCCGGTGGCGGTGCCCTGCTTCAAATCATCAAACAGCACCGTGGAGCCCGGCAGGGCCTCGCCCGTAACGGCATCGACCACGCGGCCGGTGAGCGGTGGGGTGGCGGCGCGCCCACGCGGGGCCGCCGGGGTGTTCTGCGCCACCACTGTGGCGGGCACGGCAGCCAACGCCACCCAAATAAAAGAACGATAAAAGCCTGAAAGCATGAGAATATATCAAAAACAGCCCGGCCCGCCGGCCCGCCCAAAAAGGGCCGGCCGCGGGCGAGGCGAAGAATTACCAAAAGTGAAAAAGGAATGCGCCGAAGATTAGGCGCGGGCGGGCGGCCCCCGCAGGGAGCGCGCATAGAGCACCTCGCCGGCCGCCGGCCGCACGGGCGGTAGCGCCGGGGCCGCCGCGTAGCGCAGGGCCACGCGTGGGCCGGGTACCACCACGGGCACCGAACCCTGGTAGGCCACATCATAGAACTGCTCGACCGGGCAGTGCTGGTGCTGGGCGCTGATGAGCGCCTTGCCCGTGCGCCGGAAGGCGGGAGCCTGCGCCGGCTCCACGGTGGTGTGCTCGTGGCGGTGCAGGGCCAGCACCCACGCTTCCGGCAGCAGCGTGCGCCCAAGGCACAGCAGCAGCAACCAAGCTAAAAGGAGACGGGGCGTTGGCACAATACAAAGGTGCGGCTAAAAATGCGCTTGCACAAAAGGAGGCTTGAGGGCTCCTCGTTTCATTTGACCGAAATAAAAAAACAACTTTTACGAGAAAAGCTTCATCCTCAAAGCCCAGCTTTCTCGTTGGGGCATTGTATCTTTCGCACTAAGTAGCCGGTTAGGCTGTGCATTCTCGTGATAATAACGTCAATTCCTGATTTCTCCCTACAATACAACGAGGAATTGAGCCTGTTGCGCGTGGAGTGGGCCGCCGGCGACGACACCCGCAACCTGCGGGCTAGCGCACTTGAACTGCTGCGCCTCGACCAGGAGCTGGGCATGCACAACCTGCTGCTCAACATGAATACCTTCCCCGATATCTCGGTGTACGACCAAGTGTGGCTGGGGGCGAATTGGATGCCCGGCATCGTAAAGCTGCCGCTGGAGCGCGTGGTGCTCATCAACAACCGCCACCGCGTGCACAACCAGCTGGCCATCGAGTCAATGCTGGCGTTGGTGCGGCCGTTCATCAAGTTTGATATTCAGTTCTTCCCGAACCCGGCCTCGGGCCTGCGCTGGCTTAGCGACTTCTCGCCCCGCCTGCCCGAAGTGCTGGCCGAGTGGGACGCCGTGCACGCGCCTGGCTCCGATGCTGCGCTGCAGTCGCAGTTCGAGCGGCCCTAGCCCGCCGCCGCTGTCAACTTGACAGCGAATTATCCCTTGGAACGTCCTTTGAAAGCTACGTGAACCGTGGCCCGCGCCCGTGCGCCCGGCCATTTCGTCTGTCTTCAACCGTTTCCAACTTACATCATGCAAGAAACCGGCTCCATCTCCATCCATACCGAGAACATCTTCCCGATTATCAAGAAGTTCTTGTATTCCGACCACGAAATTTTCCTGCGGGAATTGGTCAGCAATGCCGTTGATGCCACCCAAAAGCTGAAAAGCCTGGCCCAGCTGGGCGAGTTCAAAGGCGAGCTGGGCGACCTGAAAGTGCGCGTGACCGTGGACAAGGAGGCCCGCAAAATCACGATTTCCGACCACGGTCTGGGCATGACCGGCGAGGAAATTAAGAAGTACATCAACCAGATTGCCTTCTCTGGTGCCACCGAGTTTGTGGAGCAGTACAAGGAGAAGGATGCTGCCACCAAAGACCAGATTATCGGGCAGTTCGGCCTGGGTTTCTACTCGGCCTTCATGGTGGCCAAGGAGGTCGAAATCTGGTCGAAATCGTACAAGGACGATACCCTGACGGCCCACTGGATTTGCGACGGCAGCACCCAGTTCACGCTGGACGAGCCCACTGGCGAGCACGCCAAGGCCGAGCGCGGCACCGACGTGGTGCTGCACGTGGCCGAAGATTCGGACGAGTTTCTGGAAGAGGCCCGGCTGCGCACCATCCTCACCAAGTACTGCAAGTTCCTGCCCATTCCGATTGAGTTCGAGGGCCAGCTCATCAACGACACCAACCCCATCTGGACCAAGCAGCCGAGCGAGCTGACCGATGAGGATTACAAGAA
>JALYUH010000454.1 GCA_030853985.1 Bacteroidota bacterium
GCACCCACTGCCAGACGTCGGGCTACTCCCTCACCGAGCAGGACCCCTACAATAACGTGGCCCGCACGGCAATCGAGGCGCTGGCCGCTGCGCTCGGCGGCACCCAAAGCCTGCACACCAACGCCCTGGATGAGGCCATTGCGCTGCCCACCGACTTCTCGGCCCGCATTGCGCGCAACACCCAGCTGTATTTGCAGTACGAAACCGACATCACCAAAGTGGTGGACCCCTGGGGCGGCAGCTACTACGTGGAAACCCTGACTCACGAGCTGGCCGACAAGGCCTGGGCGCTGATTCAGGAAGTGGAGGAACTGGGCGGCATGGCGAAGGCCATTGAAACCGGCCTGCCCAAGCTGCGCATCGAGGAAGCCGCCGCCCGCAAGCAGGCCCGCATCGACTCGGGCAAGGAAATAATCGTGGGCGTGAACAAGTACCAGACCACCGAAAAAACGGAGGTCGAAGTGCTCGACATCGACAACGATGCCGTGCGCGAAAGCCAGATTGCCCGCCTCAAACAAGTGCGCGCCGACCGCGACCCGGTGGCCGTGAAAGTGGCCCTGGCCGCCCTCACCGAGGCGGCGGGAGTCCGGCTTGCTGAGTTAGGAGTTAAGAGTGAAGAGTTAAGAATTGAAGGAGCAGAAGAATCTACCGAATCAACTCCTAACGCTCAACTCCTAACTCTTAACTCAAATAACTTACTGGCCCTGGCCATCATCGCCGCCCGCGCCCGCGCCACGCTGGGCGAAATCTCCGATGCCCTGGAGGCGCAGTACGGCCGCCACCAGGCCACCACGCGCACCGTGAGCGGCGTGTACAGCAGCGAAATGCACCACAACGAAGCCTTCGAGCGCGCCCGCGCGGCCGCCGAGGATTTTGCCACCCGCGAAGGCCGCCGCCCCCGCATGCTGGTGGCCAAAATGGGCCAGGACGGCCACGACCGCGGCGCGAAAATCATCGCCACCAGCTTCGCCGACGTGGGCTTCGACGTCGACCTCGCCCCTCTCTTCCAGACGCCCGCCGAAGTAGCCCGCCAGGCCGCCGACAACGACGTGCACGTGGTGGGCGTGAGCAGCCTCGCCGCCGGCCACAAAACCCTGCTCCCCCAACTGCTGGCGGAGCTCAAACAGCTCGGCCGCGAAGACATTCTGGTGATTGCCGGCGGCGTGATTCCGGCCCAGGACTACCAGTTTCTCTTCGATGCCGGTGTGGCCGGCGTGTTCGGCCCGGGCACGGTCATCGCCACCGCCGCGTTGGAGATATTGGGGAAGCTGGGGGCGTAGGTTTCAACTATCTTTCGATTATGACGGAGCGTTTGATTGTTCGCAATTTTGCCGGGCTTGAGGAAGTCGATATTGAGTTGGGGCGGATGAATATATTTATCGGGCCGCAGGCAAGTGGAAAAAGTGTGTGTGCTAAATGTCTCTATTTGTTCAAGGCATTTTTACCAGACTTACTTGAGTCGGCCATAAGCAGTGATACCAAGCGTGACTTTGATAACTCATTTATAAATGAGTTCAAAGAGTATTTTCCTGGCGTATGGCGTAATGACAAAAAATTGTTTTTGCGTTATGAAATTGCCGATACTTTCATCCAAATAGTAAGCACGAACGGCAAACTAAGCCTAACCTATTCTGAATTATTTGTAGAGGTCGCTAAAACACTTAGAAAAGAGTCGCAGGCGGCTTATAAATCAGGATACAGAAGCACTTCCTTTTTGTGGGAATCAGGGCTCATTGTTGAGGCAAGTGATGTATTACGAGATGAAGTGGGCCCAGCAATGGATGCTACGCAGTCATTTATTCTAGCTGGCCGGTCTTTCTTTTCGGCATTAAAGGGAGCTATGCTGACTTTTCTAGCTCAAGCACCTGTTGTCGACCCTTTTTTAAGAAAATTTTTAGGACTATATGAACTGACCCGACACTATTTTCTAAATAATGATATTACTCGCAGTAAAGAATTGTACGCTTTGGCACAGCATATAATAAAGGGAAATGTTGAGATTAAAGGAGATGAAGAATTCATTGTGAGTAGCGATGGGCGTCGAGTTTCTTTAGCTCATGCTTCATCGGGTCAACAAGAAGCATTCGCTTTACTTCTGATTTTGTTAAAAATCGGGCTTGAGGAACAAGGGCATTTAACTGGAGATGACCAGGAGCTTCACACCGTTTATGTTGAGGAGCCAGAAGCGCATCTTTTTCCAGAATCGCAACGGGCAACTTCGCAGTTTATGGCCGCAGTATTAAACATTAGACCTCTTTCTCTGCAACTGGTCATCACCACGCACAGCCCCTATCTCCTCGCTTCCTTCAACAACCTGATTTACGCCCATCAACTCGCCGAAACCCTGCGCGACCAGCCGGCCAAGCTCAAAGCACTCTATAAAGTGGTACCCAAAAACCAACAGTTGGCGCTGGCCGATGTGCGGGTATACGGCTTCGAGAATGGTAAGGTGAAGGCGCTGATTGATGAGGAAACCGGCCTGCTCACGGCTGATTTGCTGGATAGCGCCTCGGATGTAACGGCCGACCAGTTTGGCGACCTGATGGCTTTAGACCCCGCTATCCATCCGTAATGAAGATTCCGGCTCGGTTTCAGCGCGTCACGAATAACCCGATTATTCCGGTGAAGACGCCCAGGGCAGCCAGCGCTTTTCGGTTGCTCAACCCGCATCGGCTAGCCGTGACGGTATTGGAGCCGGAAGATTTTTTTGGCACGGAATCAGGCTGCGACTTTGTGTTTCAAGCCCCCGATGCACCGGCCGAAATTTATGTCGAGTTGAAGGGAAGCGATTTCTCCAAGGCCCTCGACCAACTGGCCAACACCATGCGGGTGCTCAAATCGCCTTTGCAGCCAAAGCACTGTTTTATCGTCATCCGGCGCTCCCCGACGATGGACCTCAAGACGCAAAAGCAACTCCTGAATTTCGGCAAGAAGCATCATTGCACGATGCACCCACCCAAGACGCAAAAGCACGAGCACACACTGTAGCCCAGGCCCGCCCCACCCGGCGGGCCTTTTGCGTGCCCCCGCGCTACCGCACCGCGCCCCGGCCGTGCCCACCGTGCCCCCGGGCTGGCGCACCGCTCCCCGGCGGTTTCCCACCGGTGGGAAGG
>JALYUH010000467.1 GCA_030853985.1 Bacteroidota bacterium
CACGAGTTCTGGCTTGAAGCCCCGCGCTTCCGCCTGCAGCCGGGCGACACGGTCAACGTGCACACCTTCATCGGGGCCGATTTCAAAGGCGAGCCCTGGACCACCAAAGCCGCCAAAATCTACCGGCTCGTGCGCTTTGGCCCCACGCTGGCCGATACCACCAGCCTCACGCCCAAAAACGCCACCGCCACCGATACCTTCCGCACCGGCTTCATCTTTGCGCAGCCCGGCACGTACGTGGTGCTGCTGCAAAGCACCAGCTCCTTCATCGAGCTGCCCGCCGCCCAGTTCACCGCCTACCTGCGCGAAGAAGGCCTCGACTACGCCCTGAAGCTGCGCCAGGAAAACGAGGAAACCACCAAGCCCGGGCGCGAAACCTACAGCCGCTGCGCCAAAACCCTGCTGCAAGTGGGCGACCCGGCCCGGGTGCCGCTGGCCGCCGACAGCGCCTGCCGCCACATCTATGGCCTGCCCCTGGAGCTGGTGCCCGAGCAAAACCCCTACCGCCTGGCCGCCGATAAAGCCCTGACCGTGCGCGTACTGCGCGGCGGCCGGCCCGCCTTTGGCGCGGCCGTGCAGGTGTGGCAGCGCCAGCCCGGCGGCCTACCCACCACGCATTACACCACCCGCGCCAACCAAAACGGGCGAATCCTGTTACGCTTATCCGGCCCCGGGCCCTACCTGCTGGCTACCGTGGATATGCGCCCGGCCCCGCCCCGCCTGCGCACCCGCGCCGACTGGCAATCGGTCTGGGCTTCGCTCACGTTTGCGGGCCCGCCCGCCGCAATCCGGCCGGCCGCGAAACATTAGCCGGCTTCACCCCAAATTTTGGTTTTTCTCTTTACCTTCGCCGTTCTCTTACCCCTCTTGCCCTACGCTGTATGAAGTACACGATTGATAAAAAAGATAGCTACACCATCATTACGATTGAGGAGAAGAAGCTCGACACCACTGTTGCGCCCGACCTCAAATCGGAATTCGTGAAGCTGAACGCTGAAGGCATTAACAACCTGATACTCGACCTGACGAACGTGAAATACACGGATTCGTCGGGCCTCAGCTCTATCCTCATCGCCAACCGCCTGTGCAACTCCACCGGCGGCCTGCTGGTCCTCACCGGCTTGCAGGACCATGTGCTCAAGCTCATCACCATCAGCAAGCTCGAGTCGGTGCTGCACATTCTACCCACCGTGGAAGAAGGCATCGACCGCGTGTTTCTGCACGCCATCGAGCGCGACCTGACGGATAAGGAGTAAACTTTTTTGAGCCACTAGCTATTGGCTGTTAGCCGTTAGCCTTCTCTGGAAGTGCAGCGGCTGGCAGCCAATTTTTGGTCGCTCACACAAAACAGAAACTGTGCGGTCATCTCTTCCATTAAAAAGCTGATAGCTAACCGCTAATTTGACTTTTGAGCTGAAAATTCTGGGTTCGGCCTCGGCCACACCCACCATAGGCCGCCACCCCACGGCGCAGGTGCTCACGGCAGGAGCCCAGCACTACCTGATTGACTGCGGCGAGGGCACGCAGTGGCAAATGCTGGAATACCGCGTGCGCCCGAACCAGCTGCGGGCCATTTTCATCTCGCACCTGCACGGCGACCATTATTTTGGGCTGTTTGGGCTGCTGGGCACCATGCACCTGCAAGGCCGCACCCAGCCGCTGGCCATCATCGGCCCGCCCGGCCTCGATGAGGTGCTGGTAACACAAAGCCGCGTGTCGAACATGCAACTGGGCTTCCCGATGGAGTTTATTCCCGTTGCTACCACCGGCCATGCCGTGGTGTATGAGGACGAGAACCTGACGGTGGCCACGCTGCCTATGCGCCACCGCATTCCGTGCGCCGGCTACCTGTTTGCCGAAAAGCCCCGCCGCGCCAACCTACTGAAAGACAAGCTGCCCGCCGGTCTCACGCCCGCCCAGCTGGCCCGCCTGGCCCAGGGCCACGACCTGCCGGCCGACGAGCAGCAGCCCGGCCTGCGCCACGCCGACGTGGCCGGCCCCGCCCCCACCCCACGCCGCTACGCCTTTTTCTCCGACACGCTGTACACGCCCGCGCTGGTGCCGCTCATTCAGGGCGTCGATTTGCTGTACCACGAGGCTACTTTTCTGGAAGAGCTGCGCGAGCGGGCCGCCCAAACCCACCACAGCACCGCCCGCCAGGCCGCCAGCATTGCCCACGCGGCGGGCGCTAAACGCCTGCTCATTGGCCACTTCTCCAGCCGCTACAAGGGCCTGGAGCCGCTGCTGGAAGAAGCGCAGGCCGTGTTTCCCACCGCCGAGCTGGCCACCGAGGGCCTGGTGGTGAGCCTGTAGTTTGTTCTGTCCATGAACACCTTCGCTCATAAAAAGCAGCAGCTTTACCTCGTCCTCAGCGGGATTTTTCTGGTGAATGCGCTACTGGCCGAAATTATCGGCGTCAAGATTTTTTCGGCTGATAAGCTGATGGGACTGCCTGGCAACCTCACGGCGGGCGTGCTCATCTGGCCGGTCGTGTTCGTGACTACGGACATTATTAATGAGTATTTTGGCAAGGCAGGCGTGCTGCGCATCAGCTACCTCACGGTGGGGCTAATCCTGTTCGCGTTCGGGGTTATCTACCTCACCACCAAGCTGCCACCGGCCGATTTCTGGCTCGACGTGAACAAAACCGATAACCTGGGCCGGCCGTTCAACATTGATTTTGCCTACCAGAGCATTTTCCGGCAGGGCCTGGGCATCATCACCGGGTCCGTTGTGGCATTTGGCGTGGGGCAGGTGCTCGATGCCACCATTTTTGCGGCCCTGCGCCGGGCCACGAGGGGCCGCTACATCTGGCTGCGGGCCACGGGCTCGACGCTGGTTTCGCAGCTGGTCGATTCGTTTGTGGTGCTCTACGTGGCCTTTTACGTGTTTGGCAACTGGACGATGGACCAGGTATTGAGCGTGGCGAATACCAACTACTGGTACAAGTTCGCGGCGGCTATTCTGCTCACGCCGGTGCTGTATCTGGCGCATTTTCTGATTGACCGCTACCTGGGACCGGAGGAAACGGACGAGCTCGAAGCGGAGGCCCTGCGCAATTCGGCCGTCTGACCCTTTCTCACTTTTACCCCTGCTGCCCATGCGTACTTTTCTACTAGCAGTCGGCTTATTATTGCCTACCCTGGGGCGGGCGCAGCTGTTTAGCCGCTTCGAACCCGGCTCCTATGTGCTGAACGACAGCCGCAACGTGCGCCAGCCGGGCCAGTTGAAGCTGCAGGGCAGCGCGAAGCTGCTGCTGAAGCAGGCCGACGGCAAAACTGTCCGGCTCCAGCCCGAGCAGGTGCACTCCTTCCGGATAAGCACCCGGCAGTACGTCAGTGTCGGCAACTTCCACGTGCGGGGCGGGCTGGGCGGGGCCGACATTGAGCGGGGCTTTGCCGAGCAGCTCGATAGCGGCCAAGTGGTGCTGCTGAGGTACACCTACAGCGTGGGAGCCGGTGCTCCCATGATGGGGGCCGGGGGCGGCATGAGCTACGGCGGCAGTTCCGAATTCAGTGCCTACCTGCTGAGCTGGCCGGGCGAACCGGCGGTAACGCCCGTGCAGGGGAGCCTCTACACCGGAGGCGGCAAACAGTTTCGCGAGGCCGTGCGGCCATTCCTTTTCTCGCGCCCCGATTTGGAGAAGCTGCTCGATGACAAGCTGATTGGCGATGATAACCTGCCGGCCGTCATCCACGCGCTCAACCGCAGCCTGCCCTACGTGCTACCCGCGCCGGTGCCGGCTACCAACTAATGAAACTTCCAGGGCGGGCCACCTGCTTATGGGGAAGCCGGCAGCAACTGGGGCCAGCGGCGGTGCCGGTGCCGCGGCCCGCCCCCGTCGGC
>JALYUH010000507.1 GCA_030853985.1 Bacteroidota bacterium
GTCATAAGGAGCAGGTATCTACCTGTTGATTAAGGCGTTTTAGAGCCGGTGCGCGTCATCCAAGACCAAGAGCTTCGGCACCTGCCAGCCCGTTTAACCGAAAAGCCGGCGCCAGGGTTCGGCTTACTTGCGCAGCAGCAGCTCCCGAATGTACTTCACGGGCGAGCTGCCGTAGCCGAGGAAATTTTCGTGGAAGGCTTTCAGGCTGAAGGCCTGGCCTTGCTGCTGCTGCAGCTCCTGGCGCAGGGCGTAAATCTCGGTGTAGCCCGTGAAATAGCTGCTGAGCTGCACTTGGCTGAGCGTGGCGCGCAGCCACTTGCCCCGCGCCTCGGCTTCCTCCTGAAAACCCTCGCGGCGCAGCAGACTAACAACCTCGGCTTCGCTCATATTATCGACCTGAATGGCGTGGTCGATGATGGCGTTCAGGGTCGAGCGCATGTTCCACTTGTCCCAAAGCAGCCACATTTCGTCGGAATTATTGCCGTAGCCGCTCTCCAGCATCATGCGCTCGGCGTACACGGCCCAGCCCTCAATCATGGCCCCGTTGCCGAAAATACTTTTCACCAGCGAGGGCGAGCGGTTGGCATACACGAGCTGCGTGTAGTGGCCCGGAATGGCCTCGTGGATGTTGAGAATCTGGAGGGTGTAGTCGTTGTATTCGCGCAGGTAGCTCTCGGCCTGGGCGGCGGTCCACTCGGCCGGAATCGGCTCCACGTTGTAGTAGGTGTTGGCGCCCCTGTCGTAGGGGCCGGGGGCCGAAACGCTGGCCCCCGCGCCGCTGCCGCGCATGTAGCGCGGGGTTTCGCGCACCACCAGCGGCTTGGTGGGGTCCTGGGTGAGGAGCTGGTGCTCCTTCACGAACGCCACCAGCGTGGGAATCTGGCGCTTCACGGCCTCCACGAAGCCATCGCGCGGGGCGTGCTTGAGGGTGAGCTGGCTGATGACGGCCGTAATGAGGGCCAGCGTGTCGGCCGGGGCTTTCTGGCCGGGGAAATACTTGGGGTAGAGGCGGGCGGCGCGGTGGCCCATGTCATGCAGCAGCCCGGCCTGGTGCTTTTGGGCATCCTGGTACAGCTCGGCGGCCGAATAGCGCGACTGAATATCATAGGCGAACTTCTGCTCGTACAATTCTTTGCCGATGCGGAACGGGCGGAATTTGCCGGCCGGCAGCACCTCTTTTTTCAGGAAATCGAGGTAGCCCTGCACGGCCGTGCGGGTGGCGGCGATGCGCCCGGTCAGGGTCTTTTTCTCGGCTGCGGTGAGGCCCGACTTCCGCACCGAATCGGCCAGGGCGGCCCCGAATACTTCCAGCCCGCCCGCGTTCTGTTTGATGCCCAGTGCCGTGTGTTCTTTCGTGGGCGTGCCGATATTGGCCTGGGCGGCGGCGTAGAACCCGGCCGCGTGGCTGATTTTGTCGGAGATGTTGCGCAGGCGGCGGTCGAGCGGGAAGTGGCGGCCGTTGAGCAGCTCGCCCACGCTGGCCCCGAGGTTGTAGCCGGCGGGGTTCCACTGCCAGCTCTTGAGGGTATCGGCGTACCAGCGGCTGGCGCGCAGCTCGTTGCGCAGCAGGCGCAGGTCAATCTGGTTGCTGGGCGAGAGGCTGTCGAGGGTGAAGCGGCCCAGCGTGGCCAGGTTGTTACGGGCAAAAGCGTCGTCGGCCTGGCGCTGGGCGGCGTTGGGAATCAGCAGCAGCGAGTCGTATTTATGGTAGCCCTGGCTGCTGGCGTAGTCGGGGTTTTGTCGCCACAGGGCTTCGATGAACTGGCCTTTGAAGGCATCGAACCGGGCATCAGGGCCGGTGGCGGCGGCGGCGGTTTTATCGGGCTGCTGGGAGCAGCTGGCGAGGGCCAGCGCGAGCAGGGGCAGGTAGCGGCGTTTCATGGGTGGGATTTGGCGGGTGAACGATGGTAGCGACGCGACCCTTCGCGTCGCGAGTCGTTGCGGAGGGTGCTAATCTGAGGCGTGGGCCGTTCGACGACGAGACGCGAAGGGCCGCATCTCGGCATTCGTTTCTACGAACCCGATTCCCCCAAAGGAACGCCCCAAACCGGTCCCGTTGCAACGCGCCGCCGTAGGTTTGCCCCGCCATCCGGCCATTGCGTACAAGCTCCATCATCCCACCCAACCACTTCCCATGTCCACCTCCCGCCTCGAACACGATTTTCTCGGTGAACGCAGCCTGCCCGCTACCGCCTACTACGGCATTCAAACGTTGCGCGCGCTCGAAAACTTTGACATCACCGGCATTCCCATTCGCAACGAGCCGCTGTTTGTGCAGGCCCTGGCCTACGTGAAGAAAGGGGCCGCGCTGGCCAACAAGGAGCTCGGTGTGCTGCCCGCCACCATTGCCGATGCCATTGCCACCGCCTGCGACCGCGTGGCCGCCGGCGAATTCGACAACCAGTTTCTGACCGACATGATTCAGGGCGGCGCAGGCACGTCGGTGAACATGAACGCCAACGAAGTGATTGCCAACGTGGCCCTCGAAATCATGGGCTACGCCAAGGGCGAGTACCAGTACTGCCACCCCAATAACCACGTCAACTGCTCGCAGAGCACCAACGATGCTTACCCCACCGCCTTTCGCATCGCCCTCAACAACAAGCTGGTGGGCTACCGCGAAACGCTGAAAATGCTAGCCGACGCTTTCGCCGCCAAGGGCGAGGAATTCCGCGACATTCTTAAAATGGGCCGCACCCAGCTCCAGGATGCCGTGCCGATGAGCATGGGCGACGAATTTCGGGCCTTCGCCACCAACCTGCGCGAGGAGCTGCTGCGCATTGACGACTCGCGCCGCCTGATTGACGAAATCAACATGGGGGCTACGGCCATCGGCTCGCGCATCAACGCGCCCACCGGCTACCCCGAGCTCGTGACCGAGCACCTGCGCACCATTACCGGCCTCAACCTGAGCTTGGCCGGCGACCTGTTTGAGGCCACCTACGACACGGGCGCGTACGTGCAGCTTTCGGGCGTGCTGAAGCGCACGGCGGTGAAGCTCTCCAAAATCTGCAACGACCTGCGGCTCTTGTCCTCCGGCCCGCGCACGGGCCTCAACGAAATCAACCTGCCCGCCTTGCAGCCGGGTTCCAGCATCATGCCCGGCAAGGTGAACCCGGTGGTGCCCGAAGTGGTGAACCAGACGGCCTTTTACGTTATTGGGGCCGACCTTACGGTGACCATGGCGGCGGAGGCCGGCCAGTTGCAGCTCAATGTGATGGAGCCGGTTATCAGCTTCGCGCTCTTCACCTCGATTTCCTATATGACCAACGCTTGCCGCACCCTGCGCGACAAGTGCGTGGTGGGCATCACGGCCAACAAGGAGCACGCCGAAAACCTGGTGCGCAACAGCATCGGCATCGTTACGCAGCTCAACCCGGTTATCGGCTACGAAGCCTCGGCCGACATCGCCAAGGAGGCGCTCAAAACCGGCAAGTCGGTGCACGACATTGCCGTGACCGAGCGCGGACTGCTGACCCAGGAAAAATGGGACGAGATTTTCACGTTCGAGAACCTGATTCGGCCGGTGTTTATGAAGTAGGCCCGGGCGGGTACCGCGAAATTTCATTCCGCCTCGCGCTAAGGTTCCTGATTTTAGCTGGCAATTCCCGCGTGCGCCAACTCCTGCACGCGCCGACGCGAGGCGAAATGAACCTTCGCGGTATCCGTTCTTTTTTTTATTTCATGCGCCCCCTCCTACTCCTCACCCTGCTCCTCTTTACGGCCCACGCCGCCCACGCCGCCCGCGTCGATACGCTGGCCATTCCCAGCGCGGCCATGCACCGCACCTACCGCGCCGCCGTGGTGCTGCCGGCTTCCTACGCGAAGCATAAAAAGGCCAGCTACCCGGTGCTTTACCTGTTGCACGGCGCGTATGGCCACTTTGGCGACTGGCTTAACAAGACGCCCGACAAGGAGCTGCTTCACCGCCTGGCCGACCAGTACAACCTGATTATCGTGAACCCCGAGGGCGAAACCTTCAGCTTTTACCTCGACAGCCCGGTGAGCCCCGACAGCCAGTTTGAAACCTACCTGACCAGGGAAGTCATTCCAGCCATCGACCAGCACTACCGCACCGTGGCCGGAAAGCGTGGCCGCGTCATCGCCGGCCTGAGCATGGGCGGGCACGGCGCGCTCTTCCTCTCGGCCCGCCACCCCGACCTGTACTGCGCCGCCGGCAGCATGAGCGGCGCGCTCGACCTGAGTACCTGGAACCGCAAGCTGCCGCCAGCCGAGGCCGACGGCCGGGCCAAACGCTGGGCTCCTGTCCTCGGCTCCGAAACCGATAACCCCGAGCGGTTCAGCGCCAATTCCGTGATGAGCCTGGTGGAGTTGATGCACCGCAACGGCCTGCCGCTCATCATTGATTGCGGCGTGGATGACGGCCTCATCGACATCAACCGCGAGCTGCACCGCCGGCTGGTGTATAACCACACGCCCCACGACTACACCGAGCGCCCCGGCGCGCACACCTGGGCCTACTGGCAAGCGGCCCTGCCCTATCAGGTGCTGTTTCTGACCAATGTGCTGCGGGCCAACGGCGTGCTGCTGCCACACTAAATCGAGCTTGAAACGCACCCTAGGGGGCTGCGTGGACGTAAAGTCCGGGCCATTTCATCAACGCCCCGCCCATACGCACTACCCTTCTTCCGCGTCAGCTGCTGCTGGCGCTGCTCGCCGGCTGCGGCACCAAGCCCGACGGCACCCCTTACCGCGTGAACCCCGCCAAGCACTCCCACGGCCACGGCAAAGCCGCCGCTGGCACCGGCCGCTACGGCCACTACACCATAGGCATGCCCAAAGGAGCCGAGGCCAGCGCCATCAGCAACGGCGGCACGCAGGGGCAGGTAGGCCAGCCGGCGGGGCAGTAGCCGGGCGGTGCTCCAAAGCGGTTGGTTCAGCCCCGTGCAAAGGCCCTGCTGGTAATGCCAGCGGGGCCTTTGCACGCATAAAGAGCCGGCGGAACAAGTAGCGCCCAGCCGCGCCAGCTGCTTCCGCGGCTGGGTGTGGCAGGCCGCGAGGGCCAAGGCAAACCAGCGCCCCGCAGGCTTGGCAGGGCCACCCCAATAGCCTGCCGCATATCTTCGCCCCATGCACGCCTCCGCTTACCTCACCCTCGCCGCCCTGGGCCTGCTGGCCTGCTCCCAGCAGCCCGCCGAAACCGCTACCGCCGCCCGCCGCCCCCAAGCCCGCACCGCCCAGCAACCCGCCCCCTTCCCCGAAACCTTCGAGGCCGGCAGCAAAGGTGCTTACGAAGAGGCCGACGAGCCGCTGGCCACCGGCGCGTGGCACTTCCAGGATGCCCTCATTGGCAGCGCCCCGCCGGACCACGCCCACGGCGAGCGGGCCGCCCGCCTGCGCAACCTGGGCCGGGTTTCGATGCGGTTTGATGCCAAAGCCGGCGTGCGGCGCATCACCATCTCGGCCGCCGCCTACGGCACCGACGGCCCCAGCACCTGGGAGCTGTGGCTGAGCCGCGACGGCGGCCGCACCTACGCCCGCACCGGCGCGCCGGTGCTCACCAGCGGCCCCACGCTCACGCCCCACGTTTTCGCCGGCCTGGCCAACGAGCCGCTGCGCCTGGAAATCCGCAAAACCAGTGGCCCCCAAAACCGGCTCGACATCGATGACATCGTGCTCGAAACCGCCGCTGGCGCTGCCGTGGCAG
>JALYUH010000056.1 GCA_030853985.1 Bacteroidota bacterium
GGGCCTGGGTGTAGGCGCTGTTTTCCCAGGGGTTGAAGATGGCCCCGGTTACATCGTCGATGAGGGCATCGAACACGATTTGGGTATCGCCGGGGCGCGGGTGGCGCGGGTACACGTCGGGCACGACGTGGAGCAGGTGCGCCGCGTAGTACACGCGGGCCTTGAACTCGGCGATTTGCACGGGGTGCAGCGGGCGCTGGGCATCGGCGTACACTTTGCGCATGGCCTGGCCTACCAATCCAATATCGACCAGACAGGCGACCAGCACGGTTTTATCGAGCTTGATGCTGAAGACGAGGGTATTCAGGTCATCGTCGTATTCGAAGGGCACAACGTCTTCGGCGGGGTCGGCTTCGAGGACGAACACGGAACCGGGCACGAAATCGGCGTACTCGGTCGGCACGCGCAGGCCTTGCAGCAACTGGAAAAACGCCTGGAAGCGGCGTACCAGCGCGGCGTTTTCGGCCAGCGGGTACTTGGGCTTTATCAGGGGCTCAAACTCGTTCAGCAGCTCGGTGATGAAGATGCCGTAGAACATTTTGCCCAGCCAGAGGAATAGCGTGTCATCGCCGAGGGCGCGCAGGGCGGCGGGACCTTGCGCGGCGGCGGCCTCCACCCGGCTTTCCAGCCCGGCAATGCGCTGGCGGGCGGCAGGCGCGGCGGGCAGGCGCAGGTCCCGGATGAGCACGGTGCGTTGGTCGAGGAGCTGAATAGGACGCTCGGCCAGCTGGTAGCGGGTTTGCAGCCACTCGGCAAACACGGGCACGGTGTCAGCCGAGCCAACGGGCTGGCCAGTGAGGAAGCAGGTTTCGGGGCCGAAGCGCATGCCGTCGAACGGGTCGTAGGGCAGCAGGTCGGCGGGGGTGAGGGGGGCCATAAAAACAGTAGCGCGAACGTTGTGGTTCGCGTCGTTTGCGCCAGCCGGAGGTTACCAACTGGCGCGAACGACGCGAACCACAAAGTTCGCGCTACTATGGTTAGAAAGGGGTCGCGCGGGCTTACTTCGACAGCGTGGAAGCCGATTTGATGAGCTGCTTGCTGAGGTTGGTGAGCGGGGCGCTGTAGTCGCCGCCAGCCTCTTCGGCTACTTTGGCGGTTTCGGCCCCGAGGCTGGCGAGGATTTCGGCGATGTCGTGGGCGGGCGTTTTAGCGTTGGCCAGCAGCTCGTTGAGCTGGCCCAACTCCTGCTTTATTTTGGCCAGGCCGGTGCGCTCCGTAGCACCGAGCACAGCCAGCCAGCGGTCGATTTCGATGCGGCCTTCGGGGCCGGAATTGGTGACTTTGCTGCTGGTGAGGAACGTGAGCGTATCGTCGAGCAGGGCGGTATTTTGCTGGTCGCTCACGGCCAGGGGCACGGCGGGCGTGGCGGGCGTTTGCGGAGTGTTGGCGGTGGAATCCATAAGAAAGCGGGGGAAATGAAAATGCGTAAGGGCTATACTAGGCGCACCGCTAAAAAGTTAGTGCCCGCACGCCGTAATCGTGGCAGCCGACGGGTTACCTTTTGGGGGTGAAGCCGATTAAGGGCACAATCTCACCTCCACTCATTTTCTTAGTCGCCATGAATTTCTCCGTTAAAACCCTCTTCGTAGCTGTTGCCGTTGCTTTCGCCGCCACTTCCTGCGAAACCAAAACCACCGAAACCACCACCACCACGCCTGAGGGCACCACCGCCACCGTTATCACCGATTCGTCGGCTACCACGGCTACCGAAGCGGGTGCCGCTGCCGGTGCTGCCGTCGATAACGCCTCGGCCAACATGAAAGAAGGCATGCAGAATGCCGGTGAAAAAATGGATGCCGCCGGCAACAAAATGGACGCCAAAATGAACGAAGCTGGTGCCAAGATGGACGCCGCCGGTGCCAAGATGGACGCCAAAATGGATGCCGCTGGCAACCGGATGGATGCCATGGGCAACGCTGCTTCGAAATCGGCCCAGCAGACCAAAGAGAACATGAAAGATGCCATGAAGAAGTAGTCTGACCCACAAGTCGACGCTTTTCATTCCTAAAAAAAGCTCCTGGCATCGTGCCAGGAGCTTTTTTGCTTGAATGCCCGCTACTACCCGTGGGCCAGCTCCAGCAGCACTTCGTAGTAGGGCCGCTGCAACATGCGCGCTTTCAGCCAGGCGTAGAAGCTGATAACCTGCAAATCCTCGCGCTCCTCGGATATGAAAGGCGGCAGGTGCGTTACGCGGTTGCCAAAGTTGCGCTCGTGGGTGATGTGCGGTTTTTCGACCAGCTCGCGCACCAGGGCCAGGTAGATGAGCACGGGCTGGTACACGCCACCGGCCGGCACTTCCGGAGCCTCGGCCGTGGCCGGCACCGCCGGAAACTGCTCGCGGATGCCCCGGTCGAGGGACCGCAGGCGGCCCAGGGCCACTTCGGTGTTGCCCATCTCTACCTGAATCAGCATTTCGCCGATATTGCGGTTCAGCATCCACTCCAGGCCCAGATGCTGCTCCAGCCAGTGGTCGGTGCGGCCCAGGGTGAGCAGCGTGGCGTTGGCTTTGGCAAACTTGCCCTCAGCGAAATAGTGGAAGGTGAGCTGCAGGCGCACGGCCAGCTCGTTGTTTTCGGAGAGGGGTTTGGGGCCGGCCAGCAGTGCATCGAGCAGCGCAATGCTTTCGGAATTGCGGCGCAGAAATGAGTAATTGGCCGCCAGCAGGAGCGTGAAGCGGGGCGCGTACTCGCCAAACTGCCGGCCCGGGCCGGTGGCCAGCAGCTCCTGCGCCTGCCCCAGGTACGCCTCCGATTCGGCGAAGCGGCGCGAGCGGTACAGCGCGTGGGCCAGCATGTACAGTAGCTTGAGCTGGTGCCCGCGCTGGGCGGGCGCAAAGCCGTGGCGGCGCTCCATGAGCTTGTAGCAGCGCTCGACGAAGGCCGCGAAAGCCGCGAAGTCGCGCCGCACCAGCATGGCGTTGCGCGTGATGGACATGAGCCGGCTCAGCAGCGAGGGCGAGCGGGCGAAGGCTTCCTGCAAGTCGTACTCGGCCAGCACCTGGCGCAAAATATCGTCGGCGGGCACCATGGCCCGGCCCTGCACCCGCGAGCCGTGCAGGCGCTGGCGCAGCACGCTGTCGGCAATGTTGGCGCGCTCCTCCTCGTCGGCGGCCTTTTTGTTGGCCCGGTAGCGGGGCAAAATCTCGTCGAGCGGCTCGGCGTGCGGCGAGCTGGCGTACTGAATCTGGAGGTTGTAGATGGCATTCAGCGGTTCGTACTGCTCGCTTTCGCGGCCCAGCTTTTCGGCTTTGCGCAGCGTGTTCCAGGCCAGGCGCGGAATGCCGGCCTCGAACAGGTATTGGGCCAGGGTGAGGTGGCCGCGCACGGTGGCGGCGGCCGTGGTATCGAGCTGGCGCTGGCGCAGCAGCAGGTAGTCGGTGAGGTGGCGCATGAGGCGCTTGCGCAGGGCGTAGTAGGCCACGGGGGTGGGCTCATCGGGGTAGAGCCGGGCCACCAGCACTTCCGGTTTCAGCTCCTTGGCCTGAATCAGCAGCTCGTAGAGGCGCGAGTCGAGGCGGCCGGTGGTTTTGCGCCGCTGCCGTTGCATGAACACGCCGAAATCGCGGCGCTCATCGGTGTTGAGGGTGAGCAGAGTCGTGCGCAGGTCGTCCATGGGGCCAAATTACGCCGGGGCACTTTGGTAGCAATAAAATTTGGGCATTCGATGGCTGTATTCAACGGAAGCAGCCGTGTGGTCGTAGAAAGGCCATCAATCGCACTCCACATCCCACCCAGATTTCTTTTCTCCTAACTTCTTTCAATCATGGACCTCAATAGCAACAACGTTAGCGACAACACCGAACTGCAAGGCCGCGGCAACTGGAACCAACTGAAAGGTGCCGCCAAGCAGAAGTGGGGCAACCTCACCGACGACGACCTGACGTACAGCGAAGGCAAGCAGGACGAGTGGTTCGGCAAGCTGCAAGAGAAAACCGGCGAAACTATCGACAACATCAAAAACTGGTTCAACAACACCACTGACGATGCCAGCGCCGCTGCCACCGGCAACAGCACCGAACTCAAAGCCCGCGGCAACTGGAACCAGGTGAAAGGCGAAGCCAAGCAGAAGTGGGGCAACCTCACCGACGACGACCTCGACTACGAGGATGGCAAGCAGGACGAGTGGTACGGCCGCCTGCAAGAGAAAACCGGCCACACCATCGACGACATCAAAGGCTGGTTCCAGCGCACGTTCTAAGCTGATTTTATTCTGGTAATGCGACATGGCTTTTAGTCCACGTGAATTCTCCTTACCAGCTAAAAGCCCTTCCCGAATCCGGGAAGGGCTTTTTTATGGGCTGAAACCGGCTACGCAGTGGCCGTTTTAGCCACATAGTCGGCCAAGTACTGGTACGGCTCCGTGAGCTGCCCGCCCCGGGCGATGGTGGCGCGGGTAATCACGCCCTCGGCATCATCGCCCAACAAATGTGGTAGCACTTTGTCGATGAGCTGGCGGCCGAAGTCGCGGCTGGCGTTGCGGGGCAGCTCGCAGGGCAGGTTGTCCACGGCCATTTCGGTGATGTTTTCGGGGCGCGAGTAGGCTGGTTCCAGCGCGCCGGTGGCGGGGTTGTAATCAAAAGCCGGCTCGGCGATGGTGCTGCTGCGCTTGGTGGTGGGCACCGAGCCGTCCACGTCGCAGGTGACGTCGGCAATGGTGTTGATGCGGAAATCGGGCCGGCGCGTGTCAGCTTCCGAGAACAGCAGTGGCGCGGCCGGGTGCCAGTAGGCGCAGGCAATGAGCAAGTCGGTGACGGGCAGGAAGTTGCCGAACGTGGATTCGTACTCCGCCGGGTGCTGGTGGAAATCCGGGGTGTCCCACACGCGGCCATCGCGGCGGCGGTTGTAGTCGGAGCTGCGCAGCTGCGCATACACCGGCTCGTTGAACGTGAGGTACAGGTAGTCGTACACGCTCACCCGCCGGATGCCCATGCGGTCGAGCACCTCCAGCGCGCCCTGGGCCACCCGGCCGCTGCCCGTGACGGCCATTTTGATGGGCGGCAGCTTCTTCACCTTGAAAAATTCCTCCTGCATATCGTCCATGTCCACGCACTGGTAGGCGGGTTTCAGGTGGTAGAGGCTGTGCTTGCGGCCGTAGGTGAGCAGGCCATTGTAGGCCCCCACAATGCCCGCGTAGCGTCCGAAGGCCACAATGCGCTCGCCCTGCGCGTTGGTCAGCCGCTCGTAGTCGATGAGGGTAATGTTCTTTTCGAGCACGGCTTGCAGCAGCTGGCGGTTGGCGGGCTGCTTTTTCACGGTGTGCGAGAAAAAGAGGTAGGTTTTGTTGGGAATGAGTTGGTCGGCGGGCACTTCCTTCACGCCCATGAGCACGTCGCAAGCCGAAATATCGTCGCGCACTTCCAAGCCCAGGTCGCGGTATTCCTGGTCGGCGTAGCTGCGGATGGGGCTGCTTTGCACCACGATTTGCAGGCCGGGGAAGTCGTCCTGCGCCTCGGTGCATTTTTTGGGGGTGAGGGGCACGCGCTTATCGGGCGGGGTTTTGCCTTCGCGGATGAGGCCGATGGTGAGGGACATAAGTAGTGCGGGCTTCAGCCCGCAGGTTTAGTAGCTGGGTGGGAGTAATCAGGGGCCGAAATTAAGGGTTTGCCAGCAGCCGGCCGGGACGTTTCGCCCGTACCTTTGTTATGGAACCTGAACCTGGCCTTAGCGCCGCCGTCCTGCTGCTTTTTCTCCATTCAACTGCGGGCTGAAGCCCGCGCTACTTCCCATTATGTCGTTGAAATTCTCGCCCGTCGACGTTTTTGAAGCCCGCCACAACGCGCCCAGCGCCGAGGCCCAGGCCGCGATGCTCCGCACCATCGGGGTCGAAAGCATCGAGCAGCTCATCAATGAAACGGTGCCGCCCGCCATCCGTCTCAAACGCGCCCTCGACCTGCCCGCCGCTCTCAGCGAACGGGCTTTTTTGGCGAAATTCAAGCAGATTGCCGGTCAAAACCAGGTGTTCAAGTCCTACATCGGCCTGGGCTACCACGACACGACTTTGCCCCCCGTTATCCAGCGCAACATTCTGGAAAACCCCGGCTGGTACACCGCCTACACGCCCTACCAGGCCGAAATTGCCCAGGGTCGCCTCGAAGCCCTCATCAACTACCAGACGGTCGTTATTGACCTCACCGGCCTCGAAATCGCCAACGCCAGCCTGCTGGATGAAGGTACCGCCGCCGCCGAGGCCATGCACATGCTGCACTCGCAGACGAAGAAAAAAGGGGCCAACCAATACTTCGTGTCGGAGCAGGTGCTGCCCCAGACCATCGACCTGCTACGCACCCGTGCCACGCCCGTCGGCATCGAGCTGGTCGTGGGCGACCACCGCCAGGTAGACCTCCGCAACGAAGGGTTCTTCGGCGCGATGGTGCAGTACCCCGCCGCCGATGGCGAGGTATTCGACTACAAAGAATTCATCGCCGAAGCCCGCAAAAACAACGTTTTCGTGGTGATGGCCGCCGATTTGCTGGCCCTCACGCTACTGACTTCGCCGGGTGAATTGGGCGCTGATGTGTGCGTGGGCAACTCGCAGCGCTTTGGCGTGCCGATGGGCTACGGCGGGCCGCACGCCGGTTTCTTCACCTGCAAAGAGCAGTTCAAGCGCGTGATTCCCGGCCGCCTCATCGGCCAGAGCATCGACGCGGCCGGCAACAAGGCCTATCGCATGGCCCTGCAAACCCGCGAGCAGCACATCCGCCGCGAAAAAGCCACCAGCAATATCTGCACCGCGCAGGTGCTGCTGAGCGTGCTGGCCGGCATGTACGCCGTGTACCACGGCCCGCAGCGCCTCAAGCAATTTGCCACCAACACCCACCTGCTGGCCCAAACCCTCGAAGCCGGCCTCAAAAAGCTGGGCGTGGAGCAAACCAACGTCTCCTACTTCGACACCCTGAACCTGCGCCTCGAAAGCGCCGAGATGCAGCAGGCCCTGAAAAAAGAAGGCGAAGCCGCCGGCCTCAACTTCCGCTATTTCGAGGAAGTGCGCGTCGGCATCTCGCTGAACCAGAACACCGAGCTGCACGACGTGGCCGACATTCTGGACGTGTTCGCCAAAGTGCTGGGCAAGGAAGCCGACCAGCTGGCCGCCACCATCGAAGCCGCCGAGCTGCACGTACCCGTTGCCCTCGTGCGTAGCAGCGACTACCTCACGCACCCCGTCTTCAACACGCACCACGCCGAGCACGAGATGCTGCGCTACATGAAGCAGCTCGAAAACAAGGACTTAAGCCTGGCGCACAGCATGATTGCGCTGGGCTCGTGCACCATGAAGCTGAACGCCACCGCCGAGATGATTCCGGTGACCTGGCCCGAAATCGGCGGCCTGCACCCCTTCGCGCCCCGCGAGCAGGCCAAAGGCTACGAGCAGATTTTCTCGGACCTGCAAGCCTGGCTCTGCGAGGTAACCGGCTTCGATGCCGTGAGCCTGCAGCCCAACTCGGGCGCGCAGGGCGAGTACGCCGGCCTGCTGGCCATCAAGGGCTTCCACGAAGCCCACGGCGACCACCACCGCACCGTGGCCCTCATCCCAGCCTCGGCCCACGGCACCAACCCTGCTTCGGCCGTGATGGCCGGCATGCAGGTAGTGGTGGTGAAAAGCACCGAAGACGGCAACATCGACGTGGCCGACCTCAAGGCTCAGGCCGAAAAGCACGCCGCCAACTTGAGCTGCCTGATGGTGACTTATCCCAGCACGCACGGCGTGTACGAGGAGACCATTGTCGACATCTGCAACCTGATTCACGAGTACGGCGGCCGCGTGTACATGGACGGTGCCAACATGAACGCCCAGGTGGGCCTCACCTCGCCCGCCGCCATTGGGGCCGACGTGTGCCACCTCAACTTGCACAAAACCTTCTGCATTCCGCACGGCGGCGGCGGCCCCGGCGTGGGTCCCATCGGCGTAGTGGCCGACCTGGCCCCCTACCTGCCCGGCCACGCCGTGGTGCCGGTGGAGGGCCGCACCAGCGGCGCGGTTTCGGCCGCGCCGTGGGGCTCAGCCAGCATCCTGCCCATCAGCTACGCCTACATTTCGATGATGGGCGGCGACGGCCTGACGCGCGCCACCGAAATCGCCATCCTCAATGCCAATTACATCAAGGCCCGTCTGGAGGCGCACTACCCGGTGCTGTACACCGGCCGCCACGGCCGCTGCGCCCACGAGATGATTCTGGAGTGCCGCCACTTCAAAAAGGCCGGCATCGAAGTAGAAGACATTGCCAAGCGCCTGATGGACTACGGTTTCCACGCGCCCACCGTGAGTTTCCCCGTGGCCGGCACGCTCATGATTGAGCCCACCGAAAGCGAAAGTAAAGCCGAACTTGACCGCTTCTGCGATGCCATGATTTCTATTCGCAAGGAAATCGCCGACGTGGAATCGGGCAAGGCCGATGCCAAAGACAACGTCCTCAAGCACGCCCCGCACACTGCCGCCACCGTGCTCGTGCACGACTGGACCCGCCCCTACTCGCGCGAGCAGGCCGTGTACCCCATGGAGTACGTGCGCGCCAACAAGTTCTGGCCGTCGGTCAGCCGCATCGACTCGGCCTACGGCGACCGCAACCTGATTTGCAGTTGCACGCCCATCGAGGAGTACGCCGACCAGCAGGAAGAGCTGGTGCAGGCCGACAAAGGCCCGTCGTACTAACCGAGGTGAGTTGGTCAACCCAGAAGCGCCAACTCCATTCCAGCAGCTTGGGCTTACCCAAAACCTAAAAAGCGCCGACCAGTTGGTCGGCGCTTTTTTTGGCAATAATCAGCAATCAGCAAGGTGGGCGGAGGCTATGGCCCACTACATGATGGGTTTGAGCCCCCAAACCGGGCCGGCAGGGGCGGCCGCTACCGGCCGCGTGCCTACTTCGCCGTCGGCAGGCTGACGGTAACGCTGGTGCCGGCCCCAGGGCGGCTCTGAATAACGAGCGTGCCACCGTGCCGATGCACAAAGGCCCGGCACAGCACCAAGCCCAGGCCGAAGCCCGTGTTGCGCAGGTTGGGGCCGGGGGTGGGCTCGGGCAGGGCCGGGCCGCTCATGAGCGCGCTTACGGTGGCGGCGCTCATGCCCGAGCCGGTATCGGTGCAGGTGAGGAGCAGCATGCCGGCATCGTCGGGGTCGGGCACGGCATCGAGGTGGACGTGGCCGCCGGCGGGCATGAACTTGAGGGCATTGCCCACCAGATTGCGCAGAATGGTGCGCGTCATGTTGCGGTCGGCCAGCAGGCGCAGGCCCTCGGGCGCGGTGGCGGTGATGTGCTGCCAGTTGGCGGCGGCGGTGGTCTGGTACAGGGCCTGGCACTCGGCAAACATATCGGCGACGGGCAGCGGCACGGGGCGGCATTCGAGTTCGCCGGTCTGGCTCACGGCCCAGTTCAGCACATTGTCGAGCAGGTGGTTGAGGCTGTCGGCGGCCTGGCGCACCAGGGCGGGCAGGCGGGCCAGGCCGGCCTGGTCGTTCTGGACGATGTAGGAATCAATCAGGCTGGTAACGCCGGCAAAGGCCGTAACGGGGCCGCGCAGGTCGTGGGCCACAATGGCGTAGAGCTTGTCCTTGAACACGGCCACGGCCCGCAGCTCGGCCGAAGCGGCTTCGAGGGCGCGGTTGTTGGCGGCCACGGCGGCCCGGCTGCGGCGCAGGTTGCGATAGAGCTGCATCACAATGGCCAGAATCAGGGCCATTATCGCAATTACGCCCACCAGCAGGCGGGTGCGCTGCACCTGAGTAGCCTGCTCGGCCGTGAGCTGGCGCAGGCGGCGCGCGCGCTCCTGCGCCTCGTAGTTCACCTGCGACACGGCTAGGGTCTGGGTGGTCTGGCGGCTGTTCAGCGAGTCGTTTAGGGCGACGTACTGGGTGTTCCAGGTGTAGGCGGCGCGGTAGTCGCCCTGGCCGGCGGCCAGGACGGCCAGCTGGCCGTAGGCTTCGAGGGCACACTCCAGGTAGTGGCTTTGGCGCGCCAGGCGCAGGCTCTGCTGGGCCGCCAGCAGGGCCTGGTCGGGCTCGCTGGTTTTGAGGTAGTACTGCGCCAGCTGCGTTTGCAGCTCGGCCTGAGCCCGAATGGCCCCCTGGCGTTGGCTGATGGCCAGCGACTGGAGCAGCAACCGCCGCACGCGCGGCAGCTGGCCGTTTGCCATGAGGTAAGTGGCCAGGCTGGAGAGATAAGTGGCTTCGGCGGTGGCATCGCGGCTGCGGCGGGCCAGGGCCAGGGCCAGCGAATCGTAATGCATGGCTTTGGCGGGCTGCTTGCGCGAGTAAGCCAGGCTGCCCAGGTTACCGAGCAGCTTCATGCGGGAGCGAGGGCTCACGGCTTCGCCGGCCGGGGTGGCCAGCAGGCGCAGGGCGTGGCGGTAGTGCTGCCCGGCCGTGGCCGTGTCGCCCCGCGTGTGATAGATGCTGCCCTGGTTGGAATAGGTGCGCACCAGCGCGTCGTAGTCGTGCTGCCCGCGGGCCAGCACCTGGGCTTCGGCCAGCAGGCGCAACGCTTCGGCGCTGTTGGACAGGTTGGCGTAGCACGATGAGAGGCTGAGCAGCGCGGGCAGCAGCAGCGGCCCCCGCACGGCGGCCGGCAGGGTGCGCGCCAGCGCCGTGGCCGACTCGCCGTAGCTGATGGCCCGGGCCGACTGCTCTTCGCGCAGGGCGTAGCTGATGACGGTGAGCAGCCGCACGCGGGTGGTATCGGGCAGCTGGCCGGCCAGCCGGCGGCGCAAGGGCTCGATGGCGGCGGGCAACGGCACGGGAACGGGCGCGGCCCACAGGCCGGCCGGCAATAGCAGCAGCGCCACCGCCACCACCCTCCGCACAAACAATCCGGGCCGCATCATTACCTAATCGCCGAGTAACACTTTTTCAAAGATACGGACCTAACGGCAATCTTCCTGCTTTAGTGCTATTTCAACTACTGCACTTTTTCGACTACCGGTGCTATCGGCTCGACGCAACCGCCTCCAAAGCCTGATAAACCGATAATTCAAGGAATACGCCGGTGGGCACTATCTATTTTTTTTCGCATAATCATCGCCTCGAATGCAATTTTTCGATTAGCCCACAGGTTCTTTCAGGCCCGCCGGAGCACATCAATTCCCGGCGAACTACTTGCGGGAAGCAGCTCGCCGGGGTTTGGGCAAACGAAAACCGGCTGATGCGGCCGCCGCTATTGCGGCGGCAGGGCCGCCGCCCGGGCCTGCTCGCGGGCCAGCTTGGCGTTGAGGCGGGCGGCATCGCCGCGCCGCACCACGCGGGCGATGTGAATGCTGAGCTCGTAGAGCAGCAGAATGGGAATGGTAACGATAATCTGGGCCGAGATGTCGGGCGGGGTGATGACGGCCGCGATGATGAGGATAACCACAATGGCGTGTTTGCGGTACATCTGCATGATTTCGGCCGACACGATGCCGGCCTTGGCCAGGAAGAAGACAATCATGGGCAGCTCAAACACGAAGGCGCACGACATGCTCATGGTCGTGAGCGTGCTCAGGTAGCTCTGCATGTCAATCTGGTTTTCGATGCTGGCATCGACCACGTAGCCGGCCAGGAAGTTGATGCTGAGCGGAGCGGCGATGTAGTAGCCGAACAGCAAGCCCAGCATAAACAGAATGGAAACGAAAAACACGGCTCCCTGCGAGTTGGCCCGCTCGTGCGGGTAGAGGCCGGGCTTCACGAAACGCCAGATTTCCCAGAACAGGTACGGAAACGCCAGCAGAATGCCCACGATGAACGAGGTGCTGATGTGCATGGTGAGCTGCCCGCTCATTTCGCGGTTCTGAATCACGAAACCGATTTTGTCGATGCACAAGTCGGGCGCGTGCACCCAGGCCCCGAACTTGCAAAACATGCGGTAGGTCCAGAAATCGGGCCGCGAAGGCCCCAGAATCAGGTCGTGAAACAGGAAATCCTTGGCGAAAAACGCGCCGGTGGCAAATACCACCACCGAAATGGCCGCCCGGATGATGTGCCAGCGCAACGCCTCCAGGTGGTCGATGAAAGACATTTCGTGCTGTTCGCCCAGCGCGGCAGGTTGTTGAGGAAGTTGCGGTTGCACGGAGATAATCGAAGAATAAAGAAGAAGTGGACACCCGACTAAAACAGAACGTCATGCTGCGCTTGCCGAAGCATCTTTACTGCGATACTAAGTGATTTTAGCATTGCGGTAGAGATGCTTCGGCAAGCTCAGCATGACCGCCTGTTTATTAGATGAGCCGTCCGCTATACGTAAAAACTTACGCGAACAGTGGGTAGTCCTGCAGCCAGGCATTCACCTGCTGGCGCACCTGGCCCACGCGAGTATCGTTGTCGTGGTGCATCAGCGTCTCGTCAATCAGCTCCACGATGCGGTGCATATCGGTTTCGCCGAGGCCACGGGTAGTTACGGCGGCCGAGCCGATGCGGATGCCGCTGGTGACGAAGGGCGACTTATCGTCGAAGGGCACCATGTTTTTATTGATGGTGATGTCGGCGCGCACCAGGGCATTTTCGGCCAGCTTGCCGGTGAGGCCTTTCGAGCGCAGGTCGATTAGCATCAGGTGGTTGTCGGTACCGCCCGAAATAATGTCGTAGCCCAGGCCGGTGAAGCCCTGGGCCAGCGCCTGCGCGTTGCGCGCCACCTGCTGCGTATAGGTTTTGAAGTCGTCGGTCAGCGCCTCGCCGAAGGCCACGGCCTTGGCGGCGATGACGTGCTCCAACGGCCCGCCCTGGGTGCCGGGGAACACGGCCGAGTCGAGCAGAGCCGACATGGCGCGGATTTCGCCCTTCGGGGTTTTCAGGCCGAAGGGGTTTTCGAAGTCCTTACCCAGCAGAATGAGGCCGCCGCGCGGGCCGCGCAGGGTTTTGTGGGTGGTGGTGGTCACGATGTGGCAGTGCTCGAAGGGCGAGTTGAGCAGGCCGGTGGCAATGAGGGCCGAGGGGTGCGAGATATCGGCCAGCAGCAGGGCACCCACTTCATCGGCGGCTTCGCGCAGGGTTTGGTAGTCCCAGTCGCGCGAGTAGGCCGAGGCCCCGCAGATGATGAGCTTGGGCCGCTCGCGGCGGGCAATGTCCTTGATTTTACTCCAGTCGATGAGGCCGGTTTCTTTTTCGACCCCGTAAAAGCTGGGCTGGTAGAGCTTGCCCGAGAAGTTGACGGCCGAGCCGTGGGTGAGGTGGCCGCCGTGGCTCAGGTCGAAGCCGAGGATTTTATCGCCGGGGCTCAGGCAGGCGAGCATCACGGCGGCGTTGGCCTGCGCGCCGGAGTGGGGCTGCACGTTGGCCCAGGCCACGCCAAAAAGCTCCTTAATGCGGTCGATGGACAGCTGCTCCACCTGGTCCACGATTTCGCAGCCGCCGTAGTAGCGCTTGCCGGGCAGGCCCTCGGCGTACTTGTTGGTGAGCACGGAGCCCTGGGCGGCCATCACCTGTTCCGACACGTAGTTTTCGGAGGCGATGAGTTCGAGGCCGTGGGTTTGGCGGGTTTTCTCCTGGGCAATGAGGTCGAAAACGGCGGTATCGAGAAGGCGGGCGGGGGCGGCTGTTTGCATGGGCGTAAAGGTAAGCGGGGATGAGGGATGGGGAAGACGGGGACAACTGCTTCATTCACGCTTTCTCCCCCGGATATCGCCCCGCCCGGTGTAAATTGCCGCCATGTCCTCGCCCCTCGCCGAAACCCTGACCCAGCTGCGCGTGGGCAACCAGAAGTTTCTCATCGATTTTTACCAGCGCAGCCGGCACCTGTTTGCCCGCTGGGCCCAGCGCCAGCACCGCCTGCCCGCGCCCCAGGCCCACGAGCTGCTGCAGGACACGCTGCTCGACTTCTACGACCAGGTGACCGACGGCCGCATCACGAAGCTGCCGGAGAACCTGAGGGCCTACCTCTACGGCATGGCCCAGCAGCGACTGGCGGCCCAGGTGCCCGCCCACATGCCCCTGCCCGCCGCCGAGGCCCAGCGCCGCCAACGCCTGCTGGCCCAGTTCAACCAGCTGGGGCCCGACTGCCAGCAGGTGCTCACCTACTTCTATTTCCACGGCTTCCAGTTCGAGAAAATGGGCGTGAAAATGGGCTTTCCCAACGCCACCGTGGCCCGCAAGCAGAAAGGCAGCTGCCTGCGCAAGCTCTACGAGCTGGTGCGCGGCGGCTACGATGCGACCTGGGGCGCGGGGGCGGCGGCGGGTTAGGTAAACGGTCGTGCAGCGCGCGGCGAACCGAAGGCCGGCGTAGCCAAGCATCTTGCCCGCCACCACTACTCCTTTTGATTGAATTACTC
>JALYUH010000108.1 GCA_030853985.1 Bacteroidota bacterium
ACTGGCACTTGGCCAGCGGGCTTTTTTGCGCCCGGCGAGTCCTGGTCTTACTTCACGCCTTTGCCGAAGCGGAAAGTAAAGTCGATGTACACCGGGATGATGTAGGTGGAGATGGCATCGCCGCCGCGCTGGTTGCGGTAGGTCGAGGTGTAGGTCTGCCCGGTGTTGTAGTCGTAGTAGGTCGAGGTTTGGGTTTCCTCGTAGGGGAACGTGTATAAATAGGCCGCCCCCAGGCCCAGGCTGGTGCGACGCCAATTAATTTTAACTCCGTAGAGCCCGCCCATTCCGGCCTTGGAATCGAGAATAATGTAGTTTTCGCTGACGAGGGAAATGCGGCGCGACACGCGCTTCTGCCCCCCCAGCTGCAAAATGGGGGTAGACCCGATTTCGCCCTCAAAAAAGCCGTAGCCCAGGCCGGCGGTCACGTTATTATCGGCCGAGCCGTAGGTAGCCGCCCCGTATAGAATGCCCGCGCCGTACGCTTTGTCCAGCGAGCCATTGAAGTCGGGAATGCGCAGGTAGAGCGCCCCGGCCCCCAGATGCAGCTTTTCGGAAACGGGAAAGCTAACTTTGGGCGTGAGCATCAGGAACTGATTGCTCAGCCCGATGCCCGGAATGACGGACACGTAGCCGCCCAGCGAAACATTATCGGTGAGCCCGAAATTGCCTCCCACGAAGTAGAGACTGACCACCTGCAGGGTGTTTTCGCCCTTGCGCAGGCCCCGGCCGGTAGGCGCAAAAAACAAGCGGTTGCCGTTGCCGATGTCGTAGTAGCCGGCTTTGGTAGTAGCCGAAAGGGGCCCCTGCAGCTCGGCCCGGCGAATCTGGCTGCGTTCCAGGTTCAGGTGGCCCAGCTCTTTGGCGTCGAATTCGACCGCCGTGAGGCTCATGCTCACCAGCTGGCCCGTGAAGGTGGTGCCCTGCACGGTTTCGACGCGGTAGGTGCGTCCCAGCAGGAAGGGGTCGGCGGACGGAGCGGCCGGCGCGGGAGCAGCCGGCGCGGGAGCCACGGGCGGGGCGCTCAGCACGGGCGGCCCCGTTTGGGCCAGGGCAACGCGGCCGCCCAGGGCCAGCCCGGCAAATACGGAAAGTAGGGTTTTATTCATGACCTGATTTAGTTTCCTCAAAGATGCACGATTGGCCGGTAGTGGTTGCAAACCAAAACTTTGCCGGATAAGACTTTATCAAAGCCAAAAATGTGGTATTTCCGCCAAGCCTTATTCAGCTGCATCAGCTGGCTAGCAAGTAGAAACCGCCATTACCACGTAGCTGGCCGCGTTGAAACATCAGACTTTTCACCAGGTGTGGTTTTCCGTTTTTTGCCTTATTTCGAGGCAAAAAAAAGCCCGGCCTGGCAGCCGGGCTTTCGTTTTGGCGGCCTGGGTGGGCCGGGCCACTAGTCGGCCAAGCCGTCGTGGTTGCGGTCTTTGGCGTTGCCAGCGGCCTTATACAGGTCTTTGCCGGTTACCTGGCGGGTGGTGTCGCGGGTGAGGCCGGCGGTAGCCGAGTCGCCGCCGGCTACGCCATCCTGGCCAGCGGCGGGACCTTTTTTATTGGAGCCGCGCTCAACGTTGGTGTCGCCTTCTTTGGTGCCGGAGCTGCAGGCGGTGGCGGTGGCCAGCAAGACGCCGGCAACGGCCAGCGAACGGAGGAATTGTGGGGAAAGCATGAGGAACAGAATGGGAGATGATGCCGAGCAATGCTGCAAGGTAAAGAAATAACCCGTCGCCGCGCAACCCGTACCTCTGCCAGCGGTTGTGCTGGCAGCTGGCGCGCCAGCCTCACGGCCGATACCTGCTCTTCCCAACTTCCGTTTTCATGCCCCACGCCCCGCTGCCCACGCCCGCCTACACCTATCCCGAGTTTCGTGCCCTGCTGAGCCAGCTGGTGGCCGAGCACCGCACCACCGGCCTCGACCAAACGCCCGGCCTCGTGCGCTACACCGACCAGAACCAGGCTCACCTCGACCGCGCCTATGCCCTACCGCTGCTGCCAGCCCTGGTGGCGCGCCTGCGCCAGCTGCCCCGCCCCGAGCAGTGGCTGCTGCTGGGCGAAGCCTGGTGCGGCGATACGGCCCACACCCTGCCCATTCTGGCCCACCTGGCCGCCGAAAGCCCGGGCCGCGTGAGTTTGCACGTGGTGCTCCGCTCCGACCACCCCGAGCTGATGGCCGCTTACCAGACCGACGGCAAAGACAGCATCCCCAAGCTCATCCGCCGCGATGCCGAAACCGGAGCCGACCTCGGCACCTGGGGCCCGCGCCCGGCCGCCGCCCAGGTCCTCAGCCACCAGCTGCACGGCGATGCCTCGCTGCACACCAACCAAGTAGTGAAGGGCATGAACGAGTGGTACACGACCGACGGCGGCCAGTCGGTGCAGCAGGAGCTGCTGGCGACGCTGGGGTAAGCCGCCCCGAAAAGCCCAAACCTTGTGGGGCGGGAAATTTCCCCTATTTTCACCCTCCCAATTATTGGCAGTTATGCTTCAACCGTTGCGTCGTCGTTTTCAGCAGCACGTGGCCCGGTGGCCCTGGCGGCGGGTGGGGCTGCTGGCCGGAATAAGCTTCGGGCTGGCACTAATGCTGGTAGTCTACTTGTTTGGGGTGAGTGACCATTTTTTTGGTCGACTTTTTTTCGCGTTTCTCGTATTCGCATGGCTACTGTCGGTCACTTTCCTGGCCGTTGTTCCGTTCGTGACCTGGGCTACGGCCAATTGGTTCGGGCGGGGCTGGGCCGAAGCATCGACGCCCGTGGCCCGTCCGCGGCGGGCGGCGGCTTCGGCCGGCTCGCCAGCAGCGCGTACCGTTTCCTCACCGGCTGCCCCGCGGCGGCCTCAAACCCGTTAAAGCTCTTGAAAACGAATCTTCTGCATATCAAAAACATGGTGTGCCCCCGGTGCGTGGAGGCCGTACACGGTTTATTGGAGCGCGCCGGCTACCGCACCAAAGCCGTGAGCTTGGGCGTGGCCGAGCTGGATGAGGCCACCCCCGCCGACCCCGAAGCCCTCGCCCCGCTGCTGCAGGCAGCCGGCTTCGAACTGCTGCGCGGCCGGGCCGAGCAGCTCACCGAGCAAATCAAAGGCACGCTGGCCGAATACCTGGAGCACTTGCGCACGGCGCGCTCGCCGCTCACCACTTCGGCATTCCTGACCGACCGGTTTGCGGCTACTTACTCGCACTTGAGCAAGGTTTTTTCGCGCACCGCGCACCTCACCATCGAGAAATACCTCATCCGCCTCAAAATTGAGCGCGTGAAGGAGCTGCTCAGCTACGGCGAGCTGACCCTGAACCAGATTGCCGACCAGATGCGCTACAGCTCGGGCCAGCACCTGAGCAACCAGTTCCGGCAGGTGACGGGCTATTCGGTGAGCGAGTTTCGCCGCCTGATGCTGCCCGAACGCCTCTCGCTCGACGCGCTGGCGTAGAGCCGCGCCCTGCGGTTATTCATAAAAAATGGCCTCCCGGTTCGGGAGGCCATTTTTGGTTGAGAGTGCGGCGATTCCGCGAACTAGGCGGCGTAGCTTTTGCAGGCTTCGAGGCAGGCTTTGCAGGCGGCGGCGCACTGCTGGCAGTGCGCGTGCTGGTGCTGGGCGCACTCGTCGTGGCATTTCTGGCAAATTTCGATACACTCTTTGAGCACGTGCGCGGCGTGGTCGGAGCCGCGGGCGATGAAGGCGGCGGTGAGGCGGCAGATATCGGCGCAGTCGCGGTCGAGGCGGATGCAGGGCACCATCATGGCGATGTCGGACTCGGCCAGGCAAGCGTCGGCGCATAGCTCGCAGGCGGCCACGCAACGGCTCAGGGCGTCGAGGATAGCCGAATTGTCGCGGCTGGTGCGGTTTTTTGGGGTGGGCATTTGCATTGGGGAGGGGGGTTGAAATGAGGTCAACGGATGAATGCTTATTCTTACGGGCTGGGCGCACTGGCCGGCCGTGCAGAATTAGCGCCCCAGCGGTGTAGGATTCGGCCCTTGGGATAATGCCTGGGGCAAGGGCCGCGCGCCCGGCCGCCAGGCCCGACCTTTGTGCCCTCGAATTGAACCCCGGTCCCGCGCGCCGGGTTGATTGCTGCCGTGCCCAACCATTCTCCCCGCATCCTGCTCCTCACGCCGCCACTCACGCAGCTCAACACCCCGTACCCGGCTACGGCCTACATCAAGGGGTTTCTGGGGGGGCGCGGGTACGCCGTGACGCAGGCCGATATGGGCTTGCAGCTGGTGCTGCGGCTGTTTTCGACCGCCGGTTTGCAACGGATTTTCCGGGAAATTGAGGCCGGCGATTTTACCCTCAGCGACAACGCGAAGCGCATGCTGCGGCTGCAAAACCGCTACGTGGCCACCATTGCGCCGGTCGTCCGGTTTTTGCAGAACAAGGACCTCACGCTAGCCTCGCGCATCTGCCACGGCCGGTTTTTGCCCGAAGCCAGCCGCTTCGATAACGTGGCCGACCTCGAAACCGCCTTCGGCACCATGGGCCTGACCGACCAGGCCCGCCACCTGGCCACGCTCTACCTCGAAGACCTGGCCGACCTCATCAAGGAAACTGTGGGGCCGCACTTCGGCTTCTCGCGCTACGCCGAGAAGCTGGCCCTGTCGGCCACGAGCTTCGAGCCCCTGCACGAGGCCCTAACGGCCGTCCCCAACCTGCTCGACCAGCTGCTGCTGGAGGAGCTGGAGCCGCTGCTGGCGCGGGTGCAGCCCGACATGGTGGGCTTCACGGTGCCCTTCCCCGGCAACCTGTACGGGGCACTGCGACTGGCCAAGCGCATCAAAGAAATCAGTCCCGCGACCGTGACCATCATGGGCGGCGGCTACCCCAACACGGAGCTGCGGGACATCAAAGAGCCCCGTTTTTTCGACTACATCGACTACCTGACGCTGGACGATGGCGAAGGGCCGTGGCTGCGGTTGCTGGAAGGCTGGGCGGCGGCCCATGCTACCGGCATTGCTGCCTTCAAAGCAACCAACCCTGCCTTACTTTCGGCAGGAGTTGTCCTGACTAGTACTGATGCAGCCTCCCTTGGCTCAATAGATGTACTGCTGGCTACTGATGTAGTTCCCCTTAGTAGTATGTGCGCCCTACCGGCTGTTGATGCGACCTTACTTAGCCCAATGCCTGCCTTACCGGAGGCAGCTACAGCCTTATCCAGCCCCATTGCGGCCTTACCGGGCGGCTTGCTGCCGGATATTGCCTTGCAGCGCACATTTTTGCGCACGGCGGCGGGCGAAATTGAGTATCGCAACCAAGCGTTTGCCGACGTGCCGCACGCCGAGGTGGGCACGCCCGACTACTCCGACCTGCCCCTCACCGAGTACCTTTCGGTGCTGGAAGTGCTGAACCCCATGCACCGCCTCTGGAGCGATGGCCGCTGGAACAAGCTCACCGTGGCCCACGGCTGCTACTGGAAGCGCTGCTCGTTCTGCGACGTAACGCTGGACTACATCTCGCGCTACGAAACGGCCCCCAGCACGTTGCTGGTGGATAGAATTGAGCAGATAATTCAGCAAACCGGGCAAACCGGGTTTCACTTCGTGGATGAGGCCGCCCCGCCGCTGGCCCTGCGCGACCTGGCGGTGGAGCTGCTGAAGCGCCGCGTGCCCATCACGTGGTGGGGCAACATCCGGTTCGAAAAAACCTTCTCGGCCGACCTGTGCCGGCTGCTGGCCGCCTCGGGCTGCATCGCGGTGAGCGGCGGGCTGGAAGTGGCTTCGGACCGCCTGCTGGCCCTCATGGAAAAGGGCGTGACTATTGCCCAAGTGGCCCGCGTGGCCGACGGTTTCACCCAGGCCGGCATCATGGTGCATGCCTATCTGATGTACGGCTTCCCCACCGAAACCGCCCAGGAAACCGTGGACAGCCTCGAAGTGGTGCGCCAGCTGTTTGCGGCCGGCGTGGTGCAGAGCGGCTACTGGCACCGCTTTTCGATGACCGCGCACTCGCCCGTGGGCCGGAATCCGGCGAAGTATCAGGTCGAAGCCATCGGCCCGGAGCCCGCCGGCTTTGCCTGGAACGACCTCTGGCACGACGACCCCCTCGGCACCGACCACGAGGCGTACGGCCCCGGCCTGGCCAAAAGCCTCTACAACTACCTCCACGGCGTGCTGCTGGACGCGCCGGTGGGGTCGTGGTTCGACTTCCGGACGCCCCGCGT
>JALYUH010000157.1 GCA_030853985.1 Bacteroidota bacterium
CTACTCAGCTTACAATATTTTCCAGCGTCGCCGACTGGCCCACAACCTGCCCATCTACCAGAAGCTAGGGCTGCGCAAAAGCTACTTTTCCCCCATCAGCAGCCGCGATTTTGCCGGGCTGCCCGCCGGCGCGGGGCTGCCACCGGTGCCGCCCCTGGCGGCGCGGCTGGCGGCCACGCCCGGCTTCGCGGCACTATCGGCCGCAGGCAAGGCCAGCCTGCGGGCGTTCGAGGAAAACGGCTTTGCTGTGCTGCCCGGCTTTTTCAGTACGGAGGCCGTCGATGGCATCAACCAAGAGCTGCACCAGCTGATTGCCGGCCGCAAAATCAGCGTGCGCTACGTGAATAAGTTCATGTTTGCGTTTCGGAAGTCGGCCCAAATTCGGGTGGCGGGCGAGGGCGCACTGCGCGCGTTGGTAGGCGCGCTGCTTGGGCACGAGGCCACACTATTCCAGAGCATCAACTTCCTGACCGGCAGCCAGCAGCGCACCCATTCCGATAGCATTCACATGAGCACCTTCCCGCTGGGCGGCATGGCGGCGGCCTGGGTGGCGCTCGAAGACATCACGCCCGACAACGGCCCGCTGCATTACTACCCCGGCAGCCACCAGCTCCCCTACTACCTCAACGCCGACTACCGAAACGAAGGCAACGACTGGCTCATCGGCGATAAGGACTACACCGAATACGAGCGGTTCATCGCCGGCCGCGTGGCCGAATTAGGCCTGCAAAAACAGGTTTTCCTGGCCCGCAAGGGCGACGTCTTCATCTGGCACGCCAACCTGATGCACGGCGGCGAACCCCACCGCGACCCGGCCCTCACGCGCAAAAGCATGGTATTTCACTATTTCAGCCGGGCCCACATCTGCTACCATGAAATCACGCAACGGCCGGCGTTGCTGTAGCGCAGGCTTATTTTAGGGGATGAAAACGTCATGCCTACGCTAATACCCCAGCACCATTTTATAGTGCTGAATATTCGCCTCCTCAAACACCTCCCCTTCCTTCCGGAACCCGTGGCGCTCATAAAACGGCACGGCCCGCAACTGCGCGTTCAGGTACACGTCGGCGTCGGGTAGCTCGGCTTGCACGTCGGCCAGCACGGCGTGGAGCAGCGCGGCCCCGATTTGCTGGTTGCGGAAGCCTTCAAGCACGGCGAAGCGCTCCAGTTTCACGCCGTTATCGGTTTCGCGCCAGCGGGCGGCGCCGGCGGGCGTGCCATCGGCGGTGCGGGCGAGGTAGTGGCGGGCGTCGGTGCTGTCGTGGAGGTCGTTTTCGAGGGTGGCGGGCACGCCCTGGCCTTCCACGAATACCTTTTCGCGGATGGTGAAGGCAGCGTCGAGGTCGCGCAGGTCGGTGATGCGGAAGGCGGTGGCGGGCATAATCAAGCGCAATAAAATGGCGTAGGGCAAAAGTAAAGCGGTGCCCGGCCATCAGAGCCGGACACCGCTTCGGGCATTCAAATTAAACCGCTGGATTCTTTACAGCGCCTGCTCGTGGTTCACGGGCAGCGCGGGCTCCTCCGAAATCGTGGGCTGCACCTCGTCTGCCAGGCCCTGCTCGCGCAGGCGGCGCTCGTGGCGCTCATCGCGGCGGGCGGGGGCGCCGGGCTGGGCCTGGCGCAACTGCTCTTCCCCGTCGAACTTGTCGTAGGCTTCCACAATATCCTTCACCAGGCGGTGGCGCACCACGTCTTCGGACGTCATTTCGACGTAGCCGATGCCCTGCACGTTTTTCAGGATGTCGAGCGCCTGCATCAGGCCCGATTTCTGGCGGGTGGGCAGGTCAATCTGGCTGCGGTCGCCGTTCACCATCACGCGGGCCGTGGGGCCCATGCGGGTCAGAAACATCTTCAGCTGCGAGGGCGTGGTGTTCTGGGCTTCGTCGAGCAGCACGAAGGCGTTGTTGAGCGTGCGGCCGCGCATGTAGGCCAGCGGGGCGATTTCGATGATTTTGTTCTCCTGGTAAAACTTCAGCTTTTCGGCCGGAATCATATCTTCCAAGGCGTCATAAATCGGACGTAGGTAGGGGTCGACTTTCTCCTTCATGTCGCCGGGCAGGAAGCCGAGGCTTTCGCCGGCCTCCACCACGGGGCGCGAGATGATGATTTTCTTCACCTCCTTGTTTTTGAGTGCCCGCACGGCCAGCGCCACCGAAATATAGGTTTTGCCGGTACCGGCCGGCCCGAGCGTGAACGTGAGGTCGTGCGACATCACGGTATCGACCAGCTTCTGCTGGTTGGGGGTTTTGGCTTTGATGACCCCGCCTTTGGCCCCAAACAGAATTACGTCGGGCGAGGCGGCCAGCACGCGGCCCTCGGCTTCTTCGCTAGTAGCGGATAGGTACTGGTTCACCGTTTTATCGGTAATCTGGCCGTACTGGTGGTAGTGCTCGATGAGCGAGGAAAAGATGTCGTTGATGCGGGCAATAACTTCCGTCTGGCCCTGGATTTTGATTTCGTTGCCGCGACTGATGATTTTGGAGCCGGGGAATGCGGCGGCCAGCTGGCGGATATTCTGATTGTCGGGGCCGAGGAAATCGACCAAAGACATGTTTTCGAGGGTGATGATTTTTTCGACCAAGTTGGAAGAGAGGGGGAAAGAGAAAGGTAGTGTAAAAAACGGCCCGTTTTCGACCCGAACCGGCTACTTTTGCCCCGATTCGGGCGGCGAAACAATACTACGAAAAACTACGGAACACTGGCATGGGGTTGATTACGCTGCTCACCGATTTTGGCTACCGCGACCATTACGTGGCGGCCCTGAAAGCGCGGCTGCTGCATCTGGCCCCAGCGGTTCCGGTGGTCGACCTCAGCCACGGCGTCGAGCCTTTTAACATCGCGCACGCCGTTCACGTTCTCCAAAGCGTGTTTCGGGATTTTCCGGTGGGCACCGTGCACGTCATCGGGGTGGCCGACCACGGCGCGGGCCCCGAGACCGGCTGGCTGGCGGCCGAATTCGAAGGCCATTATTTCGTGGCCGGCGACAACGGCATTCTGGCCCTGCTGGCCAACGGCACGCCCGAAAGCCTGGTGGCGCTGCCGGCTGCCGTCACGGCCTCGCCCACCCGCGATGTGCTACTGCCCGCCGCCGTGGCGCTGGCTCAGGGCACGCCGCTAAGCGACCTCGGCCCGGCCGTGACCACCCAGCATCAGCTCAACAACCGCCAACTGCGGCTGCAGGACCACCGCATTACGGGCCACGTGGCGCACGTAGACCACTACGGCAACCTCGTCACCAACATTTCGCGCACGGCGGTGGAGGCCGTGGGCCACGGCCGGCCGCTGGCCATCCACTTCGGGCGCGACGTGGTACGCGACTTGCACCCGCACTTCTCGGCCGTGCCGCCCGGCGAGGCCGTGGTGGTGTTCAACAGCCAGCAGTTCCTGTGCCTGGGCATTTGCCAGGGCAATGCGGCGGAACTGCTGGGACTAAATTTCGACTCGCAGGTGGACGTGCGGTTTGCGGCGGAATAAAACAAAAAGCCCCTTCCGGCTTGGAAGAGGCTTTTCGTTGCCAAGTGGTGGCGCTTACTTCAGCGCGCCTTGCAGGTCGCTTACGACTACGCCTTGCGCAGTTTTGGCCTCGGGCACGACGGCAGCCATGCCGAAGAACTCGTGGGTGGTGCCGTTGTAGAGCTGGTAGTTGGTTTTCACGCCAGCGGCGGTGAGCTTATCGGCCAGGGTTTTGCCTTCGCTTTTCAGCGGGTCGTAGTCGGCCCCGATGATGGTGGTGGCGGGCAGGCCCTTCAGGTTGGCATGGACGAGGTCGATGAGCGGGTTTTTACCATCGGCGGGCGAGCGCAGGTAGTTCTTGAAGAACCAAGCCATGCCGGCCTTGTTGAGGGGGGCAGTTTCGGTATTAGCTTGGTAGGAAGGCGTATTCAGGTCGTAGCCGGCGATGGGATACACCAGCACCTGGTACTTGGGCAGGGCCACCTTTTTATCGCGGGCCATCATACTCACGGCACAGGCCAGACCACCACCAGCGCTTTCGCCCACTACGGCTACTTTGTTGGGGTCGCCTTTGATGCTAGCGGCATTTTTCAGCACCCACTGGTAAGCAGCAAACGAGTCGTTGTGCGCCGTGGGGAACTTATGCTCCGGACCCTGGCGGTAGGCCACCGACACCACGACAGCCCCGGTTTTTTCGCACAATGCCTGGGTGGAAGCGCCATAGGTATCGAGATTAGCGATAACCCAGCCGCCCCCGTGGTAATACACGAGCACGGGATACGGGGCCGTACCGCCCTTAGGCGTATAGATGCGGGCCTGCACGCCGGGAGCCACGGTCTGGCTCATGGTGTCGCAGTTCATGGGCGGCACAGGGATGTTGCTGGCCCTCATCTGCTTCATGGCGGCATCGGCGGGGCTGGGCTGCTTGCGGGCCTGCACGGCGGTGAGCTCGGGCAAGGGCTTATTCTTGAAGCTCATCAACTGCTCGATAACGGCCTGCATTTCGGGAGCGATGTTGGGACCCCAGGCGGGCTTGGCCCCGGTGGGCTTCACCGCGCCGACGGCGCTGGCCGTTACGGCAGTGCTATCAGAAGCGGCGTTGGTTTCCTCCGAAACTACGGTGGCGGTTTTGTCGGTCTCGGTGGCGGTGGGCTGGCTGTTGCAGCCGGCTAGCAAGAGGCTGCTGGCCAGGACTGGGGCGGCGAGCCATGCGAAGGCAGTTGGACGGGAGATAGAGCGCTTCATTTGAAAGAACAGGTGAAGTATGAAAGAATAAAGAACGAATGTTCTGCCGCAGCTTTACGCCGTATGTTTCCCAGGGTTGGTAAAACGGACTTATTACTTACTGATGTTACGCAGTCGGCTAGGGCTTTTTACTTTTGCCGTTTCCAATTCCGCTATTCAAATGCTGATTCGTATCGTTCGCATGACTTTTGAGCCGGCGCAGGTGCCGGCGTTTCTCGCGCTTTTCCGCGCCACCGAGCAGCGCATCCGGCAGCAGCCGGGTTGCTGCTTCCTGGAGCTGTGGCAGGATGCCGACCACCCCGCCACCTACTGCACCCACAGCCACTGGGACGATGCGGCCGCCCTCAACGCCTACCGCAAGTCCGCGCTTTTTGGGGAGGTGTGGCCGGCCACTAAGCGGCTATTCGCCGCGCCGCCGGTGGCTTTTTCGGTGAATCTGGTGTTATAGCCGTATTGCCCTCCCGCATCATTACGTTTTCTATGTCGCCCGACTACTTCGCCTTCTACGGCCTACCCGAATCCTTCCGCCCCGATGAGGCCGCCCTCAAGCGCCTCTATTACGCTAAAAGCCGCGAAACCCACCCCGATTTCCACGCCACCACTTCGCCCGAAAACCAGGCCGAGATGCTGCGCCAAGCCACCCTCAACACCGACGCTTACCGCACCCTCTCCCACCCCGACCAGCGCATGGCCTACCTGCTGCGCCAGCACGGCCTGCTTGAAGAAGGCAAGCAGGAGCAGCTCCCGCCCGATTTCCTAATGGACGTGATGGACCTGAACGAGCAGCTGATGGAGCTGGAAATGGAGCCCGACCCCGCCGCAACCGAAAAAGTAGCCGCCGAAGTCACCGCCCTGGCCGATACGCTCGATGCCGGCATCGAGCCCGTTCTCGCTGGCTATGAGCAGCTCCCGGCCGACCACCGGCCGGCCGCGCTCCAGCAAATCTGCACCTATTACCTAAAAAAGCGGTATCTGTTGCGCATCCAGCAACAGCTAGCTACCTTTGCAGCCCGCTCCTGATACCGGCAAGAGCGGAATTGTTCTGAAAAGCTCATCCTGCCCGGATGGCGGAACCGGTAGACGCGTTGGTCTCAAACACCAATATCGCAAGATGTGCCGGTTCGACTCCGGCTCCGGGTACATTTACTAGCTACGGGAACCCCCGAATAGTCGCCTACTACGTAGTACAGGCACTTTTCGGGGGTTCTTGCGTTTGATGCGCTACCCTTTGTAAACCGACATACTACGGGAATTTTGCCACTGTACGTGCCACTACTTTTCCCAAGTCATCATTGGGGTGGTGCAGTGAAAACGGACAGTAAGCTAAGGCAGGTTGATTTTCAGGTCGTGTTCAAATTGGTGGGGCGAGCGGTAGCTGAGGGCAGAGTGGCGGCGGTCGAGGTTGAAGTGTGTGTCGAGGTACCAGGCGATTTCCAGGCGGGCTTCTTCCAGCGAAGCAAAGGGGCTACCGCCGGGCAGTAATTCGGTTTTCAGGGTGCTCCAGCCGGCTTCCGCCTGCGCATTGTCGTAGAGGTTGCCGGGCCGGCTGAAGCTGGGCAGGGCCCCCGCCTGGTCGATGCGGCCGCGGCAGGCGGCGCTGGTGTACTGGCAGCCCCGGTCAGCGTGGATAATCAACCCTGGGGCGGGCTGGCGCAGGGTCAGGGCCTGTTCGAGGGAGTTCGGTGGGCATCTGCGCGGCCAGGTGCCAGCCCACGACCCGGCGCGAGCAGGCCAGATAGCACCAGCGCCCGCCCATCAGGGGCCAGTACGTGCTGTCGCCGACCCAGACC